>JBDLWK010000151.1:0-3103 GCA_039804335.1 Actinomycetota bacterium | reverse complement strand
TTCAATCCTTAACTGGTACCGCGAAGAAGGAATGATCTTTAAGGGCGGTTCTGGTGCCGGTCTTAACCTTTCACGTATTCGTTCATCAAAGGAACTTCTCAAGTCAGGTGGAACAGCTTCTGGTCCTGTTTCATTTATGCGTGGTGCTGATGCATCTGCAGGAACAATCAAATCTGGTGGCGCAACCCGTCGCGCTGCAAAGATGGTAGTTCTAGATGTCGATCACCCAGATATCGAAGAATTCATCGAGACAAAGGTTTCAGAAGAAGACAAGATTCGCGCACTCCGCGATGCAGGCTTCGATATGGACCTCGGTGGCAAGGACATCATCTCTGTTCAGTATCAGAACGCTAACAACTCAGTCCGTGTTTCAGATGAGTACATGCGCGCATACGAGAACGGCACAGAGTTCGGTCTTAAGGCTCGCTCAACTGGTGAAGTAATCGAGACAACAGATGCTCGCAAGCTCTTCCGCAAGATGGCAGAAGCTGCATGGGCATGTGCTGATCCTGGAATCCAGTACGACGACACCATCAATGATTGGCACACAAACCCAGAGTCAGGTCGCATCAATGCGTCTAACCCTTGCTCTGAGTACATGTCACTCGATAACTCATCATGTAACTTGGCTTCACTTAACTTGATGAAGTTCCTCAAGGCTGATGGCTCATTCGATGCAAAGACAGTTAGTCGCGCAGCAGAGATGATCATGACAGCGATGGATATCTCAATCTGTTTCGCAGACTTCCCAACTGAGGCGATTGGTGTCACAACACGTGCATACCGTCAGCTCGGAATCGGTTACGCAAACCTAGGCGCCCTTCTTATGGCATCAGGTCTTGCATACGATTCAGAGGGTGGACGTGCACTTGCTGGTGCCATCACATCACTCATGACAGGTGTTACATACAAGCGTTCAGCAGAACTCGCTGGCATTGTTGGCCCATACGAAGGCTTCGCACCAAATGCAACAGCACATGCTCGCGTAATGCGTAAGCACGCAGCTGCATCATCTGCAGCACAGCACCAGACCACACTCGATATCGATGTATGGGCTGAAGCAAATAAGGCGTGGGATGCATGTCTTTCAACAGGCGATAAGAACGGATGGCGCAACGCACCAACAGGAACAATTGGTTTGATGATGGATTGCGATACAACAGGTATCGAGCCAGACTTCTCACTCGTTAAGTTCAAGAAGCTCGTCGGTGGCGGTTCTATGCAGATCGTGAACCAGACAGTTCCACAGGCGCTTCGCAAGCTCGGTTACACAGAAGAGACAATCGAGGCAATCGTCGAGTTCATCGCAGCAAACGGTCACGTGATCGATGCTCCAGGACTCAAGCACGAGCACTACGACGTCTTCGACTGTGCACTCGGTGCACGTTCAATCGCACCTATGGGCCACGTCCGCATGATGGCTCAAAGACAGTTAACCTCCCAGAGGATGCAACTGTTGAAGAGGTAGAAGAGGTTTACTACCAGGGTTGGAAGATGGGCCTTAAGGCTCTCGCTGTATATCGCGACAACTGCAAGGTTGGTCAGCCACTCTCTGATGGCAAGGCGAAGAAGAAGGAAGTACCTGTCTCAACAGAGGCAATCGCAGCTCCTGTTCGCAAGCGTCTTCCAAAGTCACGCCCTGCAACAACAACATCGTTCTCAGTTGGTGGCGCAGAGGGTTACATGACAGCTGGAGCATATGAAGATGGCGCCCTTGGCGAGGTCTTCTTGAAGCTCGGTAAGCAGGGTTCAACTCTTGCTGGTGTTATGGATGCATTCTCGATCGCAGTATCAATCGGTCTTCAGTACGGAGTACCTCTTGAGACATTCGTAGAGAAGTTCACAAACCTTCGCTTCGAGCCAGCAGGTATGACAGACGATAAGGACATCCGCATGGCACAGTCCATGATGGATTACATCTTCCGTCGCCTTGCACTTGATTACTTGCCATTTGAAGAGCGTTCAGCAATGGGCCTCTACACAGTCGCAGAGCGCGAAGCAGCACTTAACAACGGTGGCGAGTACGCACCAATTGCGAGTGTTGATACCCCAAAAGCTCCTGTAGCTGCGGCGGCTCCTGCGGTTGTAAAGGCTGAAGTAAAGATCGAAGCAAAGCCTGTTGCAGCGCCAGTTGCACAGACAATCGGATCTTCATCTGATCTTCTCGAATCAATGGGAATCAAATCAGATGCACCACTCTGTATGACTTGTGGTGTCAAGATGCGTATGTCAGGCGCCTGCTTCGTATGCGAAGGTTGCGGCAACACATCAGGTTGCAGCTAATCACTAGCAATTAAGTAGTAAAGAACCCCGTCTGGTTATCCAGGCGGGGTTCTTTGTTACCTAAAGTAGTTTGATTTTTCGGCAGATTTACATTGAATTCTTTCAATTGTTGCGAGTAACCTCTGAAATGAAAGAACCGCTCTTGAACTTGATTCTCATCAATTCCAAAAACGGCTCGATCACCTCCTGTGTTAGGAAGTATCTGAACGCCCGTCGTTGTCGCGACGGGCGTTCCTAATCTCTATCGCTAGAAGAATTAGGGCGATTTATGGGCCTCTTAGACGGGCGAGAGGGCGCACCTGTGGAGAGATTTTGATGGAAGCCCTGAAAGGCTAATGGGCTATATTTAGGGCATTGTTATCGGGGTCGATGTAATTTCGAACCGGCGGTTATAGTCCGCGACCCGCACACAGCCAGTGTGCGGTTGACTCAGTGAAACTCTGGGACCGACGGTTAAAGTCCGGATGAGAGATAACAGCGGAATCGGTGCACCATGTTTATCGATGACGCCTACGCGCATCTGTACTCACTGAGCCTTCAGGGTCTCGGTGTGAGTACCCCCAACCCAAATGTTTCTGCCGCAATCTATGGCGTAGATGGGTCTCTAATCTCTGACGGTTTCCATAATCGCAAAGTCTCAGTAGATCACGCAGAAGTTGTGGCTCTTAAGAAAGCCGGCAGCGCAGCGCGTGGTGCGACGATGGTTATCTCTCTTGAACCATGTGCGCATACCGGAACAACTCCACCATGTGTTCAGGCAATTATCGATGCCGGAATTGCAAAGGTTATTTACGCAGTTGCTGATCCCAATCCGATTGCA
>JBDLWK010000150.1:0-2597 GCA_039804335.1 Actinomycetota bacterium | reverse complement strand
AAGCGCCCAGGCACCAAGTCAGCTGAAGCAGCAGCTTCAGCTCCAAGCAACGACCAGGAAGGCTGATACTCGTGAGCGAAATCCGTTTATCCTCAGAGAAAAAACTTCGTCTCTTTTCCGGTCGCGGATTTCCAGAGCTGTCGCAGGCAGTCGCAGAAGAGCTCGGCATCCCGCTCACACCAACATCAGCTTATGACTTTGCAAATGGCGAAATCTTTGTTCGCTTTGAAGAATCAGTTCGTGGTTGCGATGCATTTGTTATTCAATCACACGCAAACCCAATCAATAAGCAGATCATGGAACAACTCATCATGGTCGATGCTCTTAAGCGCGCATCAGCTAAGCGCATCACAGTTGTTACACCTTTCTACGGCTACGCTCGTCAAGATAAGAAGAGCCGTGGTCGCGAGCCAATCACTGCACGTTTGATGGCAGATCTCTTTAAGACAGCTGGCGCAGACCGTTTGATGGTCGTTGATCTTCATACATCACAGATTCAGGGATTCTTCGATGGCCCTGTAGATCATCTCTTCGCTCTACCAATGCTCGCCGATTATGTTGGCAGCAAGGTCGATCGCAATTCGCTCACCATCGTTTCACCAGATTCAGGCCGCGTCCGCGTTGCCGAGCGTTGGTCTGAGCTCCTTGGTGGATGTCCAATCGCATTTATCCATAAGACACGTGATCCACTTGTTCCTAACGAGGCCGTTGTTGGCAAGGTCGTTGGTGAGGTTGAGGGCCGTACATGTGTCGTTATCGATGACATGATCGATACAGCGGGCACTATTACCAAAGCTGTCGATGCCCTCTTTGAAGCCGGTGCACGCGATGTCATCGTTGCCGCAACTCACGCCGTTTTCTCAGGTCCCGCAGTAGAGCGCCTTAAGAACTCACGTGCAGTAGAAGTAGTTGTAACTGACTCACTTCCACTCAGCGACGATCAGAAATTCGAGAAGTTAACAGTTATTTCGATTGCACCGCTTCTAGCTCGTGCGATTCGTGAAGTCTTCGAAGATGGCTCAGTAACAAGCCTCTTTGATGGCCACAGCTAAGAGTTGCTCTTCTTCATTTCTCTATAGAAGGCAAATGCAATGAGAGCTGCGGGGATGGCATTCCATCTCTCTTGAGGACTCCTCGAAATTGCGTTTACTAATACACTCATAAGACCCAATGCAAAGAATATTTTGATGATCATTTCTCTACGTGGCACTTTTCGAAAAATAAGTTCCATCTGATAAATCACTATTGCGAGATTAATGAGATATGCGATTCGAAGCGCCGTAGGGAAGTTATCGAATTGCCCACCAGCTGCTCGGGTGAGGGCATAACTTTGATTTGCGATGACACCGATTACGAGGAAGATGTTCCACCCAAATGCCAGGAGAAGCGTGGCCTTAAAGATACGGTTCATGTGAAAAAGATACGCTCAATTAGAGTGAATTTGGAGATTCCTTACCTCCCCACATAAACTTCAACCATTCTGGCGAGGGTTTCGAACGAAACCGTTATCGACGGCAAGGTATCCAACTCCTAGTCAGAGCACATCGCCCCCGGTTCATAGCCAAAGGCACACGTACCGAATTCGGTAAGGGTGCATCACGCCGCGCACGTCGCGACGGTCAGGTTCCTGCAGTGATCTACGGTCACGGTGCAGCACCAGTTCACATCACACTTAACGCACGCGAGCTCGGCAACGCGCTTAAGGAGTCAAACGTTCTTCTTAACATCACATTCGATGGCAAGACAGAACTCACACTTCCAAAGTCAGTTGTTAAGCACCCACTCAAGCAGAACCTCGAGCACATCGACCTCGTACTCGTTCGTCGTGGTGAGAAGGTAACAATTCAGGTTCCAATCCATACTGAAGGAAAGCACGATCCAGATGGAATCCTTGAGCACGTTCACAACACACTTGAGGTTGAGGCAGAGGCAACATCTATTCCTAAGTTCCTCGTTCTCGATATCGAGGGCATGAAGGCTGGAACATTTAAGCTTGCTTCAGATGTTGTTCTTCCAGCGGGTGTCACACTCGTTATCGATCCAACAGCAACTGTTGTTCACCTCTCAGAGCGTCGTGCAGCATCAGCTGATGACTCTGCTGCAGCACCAGCTGCAGATGCTCCAGCTCCAGCAGCTGAGTAATTAAGCAGTAAAGAAGTCTGACTCGTTATGACGTGGTTGGTAGTGGGGCTCGGTAATCCGGGCGATCAATACGCTGCCACCCGTCATAACGTAGGTCAGATGGTTATAGATGAGTTAGCAAAGCGTCACAACGTTAAATTCTCTTCACATAAATCTCGCACCTCTATCGCAGCCTTTAAGTTAGGTTTTGGAGTCGATGCGCATTCTGTAATTCTCGCCAAATCACTTGGTTATATGAACGAGACAGGCGGACCAATTAAAGCCCTCGCTCAGTTCTACTCAGTAGAGCCAGCAAAGATCATCGTTCTCCATGATGAGCTCGATATTGATTTTGCGGCAATTCGCACAAAACTTGGTGGTGGCGACAATGGCCATAACGGTTTGAAATCAATGACATCAGCTTTCGGCGGACCAAACTACTTCCGCATTCGCCTCGGTATCGGCCGCCCTATGGG
>JBDLWK010000149.1:0-2826 GCA_039804335.1 Actinomycetota bacterium | reverse complement strand
GTTAAGGATTGAATCCATTGTGTCGTCAACAGACAAGATGAAGCATGCAGAAACCTGCTGAGGCGCTGCTGTTCCAACGTTGAACCACACTGGTGAGTTGAATGAGAAGATCTGGTGCAAGAGCATATGTGTGAGCTCGTGCTCGAAGATTGTTGCATCTGCATCTGTTGCGAAGTAACCGTTCTCGCGGCCAGCCTTTGTATATGTAAGGACTACGCGATCGATAACCTGCTTGAGTGACCACTCGCGGTTTTCAGCACCGACTGCGCCACGGAAATACTTAGTTGTAACGATTGTTGATGCGTTGACTGACCAGAAATCTGGGTATTCGACGCCGTGTTGTTCGAAAACAACTTCGCCTGTCTTCCAGTTCTGCTGTACAACGTCGCGGCGCTCCCACTTGACCTCGTCATATGGATGGATGCCTTCGTTGGTATAGATGCGTTCGATGGTTAAGCCTTTTCCGCCCTTAACCTTCGATGATGGTCGATTGATGACCGTATCTGACATGTTTATTTCCCGTCTTCTCTAATGTGAATATTCTGGTTTCCAATACTGGATTTACATCTGGTCTTACTTATTTAGTTTTATTTGGGGATGCAAGAATTAATTAACTCTTTCCAGAGTTAGCTAATGACTTGCTGGCGGAGGAAGGGGTCTTGCTATCTTTATTTGCATCTTTGACAATGTTTGAAGGTAGAGCGCGGAGAAGTGCGATCTCTTCTTCAAAATCTTCGAGGGAGGCAAAGTTACGATATACAGAGGCATATCGCAGGTAAGCCACCTCATCGAGTTCGCGAAGTGGCGCAAGAATTGCCATTCCGACCTCGTGAGCTTCAATCTCTGCCTGGCCTGTTCCGCGAAGAGTTTCCTCAACGCGCTGTGCCAAGAGAACTAGATCATCTTCATTAACCGGACGGCCTTGGCATGCCTTACGGACGCCAACAAGGACCTTCTCACGGCTGAAGGGTTCGGTAGCGCCTGAGCGCTTGATGATGTTTAGGAGTGCAACCTCTTGTGTTGAGAATCGCTGTGAACACTGTGGGCATTCACGACGACGGCGAATCTGAGTGCCATCTTCAACAGGGCGAGAATCGATCACGCGTGAATCATCATGACGACAGAATGGGCAGATCATGCGGCGTGTCTCCTCTCTCAATACCGGGTTTTGCATCCAACTACATATAGTGGGGAATTGCGAAACTTACACTAGAAACACTACTAATGGAAAGTTTTGCCGTTCCAACCCCTACATCTAGTGGGAACTATAAACCAAATCTCGAGAGTTCTCTCGTTGAAATCGATGCGACACGCCAAACGAGAGGTAAAAAGGGCTAGAAGGCTTAGAGCGGGATACGGATCTTCTGGCCGGCTACAACATCGCCGCTACCGAGGCTATTGATCTCAATAATTGCGCTGACAAGAGCGCCTGCCTCGCCCTCTGGGGCTACACGGCTTGCAAGGGACCAGACGGTATCTCCTGGCGCCACAGTGACTGTAATAAAGGAGTCTGCAGCAACCACAGTGGACTTTGATGTGTCAGCCCCGGCCTGTCCGCCAGCAACCGATGCCGCCACGATAGCGAGAGAAAGAACCACGAGGGTACGAGCTAACTTGCCACGGCGATTGAGTCGCACGGACGGATTGGCCTGAAAGCCTTGAAAATCAACCACTTTAGAAGTGTTCATCGAATTGATTGTCATTGTGCTCATGGTCTTGCTCCTGCCATTAACTAACCTTGGGGAAGGTTTTCACTTGTTCGATAAGAGAAATATAGACCCCACCACCGACAAGTGCAAGATAAATTCGAACAGATGTTTGATTTTATCCACAACCTGTGGAACCATCTGTGTATGGCCAAAAAGATATCCCCAGATGGCGAGCTCACCGGCCGCCAGGTCGAGATCCTCGACTTCCTCAAATCCTCTGTCGAGAGCCAGGGCTATGCCCCCACGATGCGTGAAATCGGCGCAGCTGTCGGCCTCACCTCATCTGCCTCAGTCAAATATCAGCTCGATATCCTCGAAGATAAGGGGTTGATTCGCCGCGGCGATAACTCAGGGCGCGCAATCGAATTAGTGATCCCAGATTCAGAGCTTGGCAGCACTACCCCGGTCGATAAGACAAAGTTCATTCCACTCGTCGGTTCTATTGCAGCCGGTGTACCTATCACTGCAGATCAGATGGTGGAAGAAACGATGCCACTTCCAGAATCGCTAGTCGGTGGTGGCGAGCTATTTATGTTGAAGGTCAAGGGCGAATCAATGATTGATGCTGCTATCTGCGATGGCGATTACGTTGTAATTCGTCAGCAGAAGGATGCCAACAATGGTGAGATCGTTGCTGCGATGATCGATGGCGAAGCAACTGTGAAGACATTCTCACGTAAGGGCGGCAATATCTGGTTGCTTCCTGCAAACGATGACTTTGCACCTATCGATGGAACTCATTGCGAGATCCTCGGCAAGGTCACCGCAGTTCTTCGCTCAGTTCGCTAAATAGATCTAAGTCAAAAAGGCCCCGGGCGACTAACCCCAGGGCCTTTTTGTTGTGGTCTGACTGGCGGGAATTGAACCCGCGACAACCTCCGTAGTCAAAGGAGTGCTCTATCCGCTGAGCTACAGCCAGACACGGAGGAAACCTAAAGCCAATTAAAGTCAGGAAAACAAATAATCTCTTAAATGTGGATAAGTATCGATGTATTCTTCAACCACCGTAGTCAACGGAGTCACCATGCAAATGGAGCTACAGAAAAGCCCGCAGAGAAATCTGCGGGCTTTTGTATTCACAAATTGAATTTAAAGCGAGCGCTCAATCACCTTCGTT
>JBDLWK010000148.1:0-3155 GCA_039804335.1 Actinomycetota bacterium | reverse complement strand
GGAAGTAAGAAGTAGCGAAGAGATGTTATTCCTCGACGCTCCATCAAGACCAAAATATGCGCCGCAAAGGCCGATGCGATGATATTTGCTGCGAGATTGCCTTGAGCGTTATTGGGCAGAACTTCGCCCAAAAAATAGCGAAAGAGGGAGCCGATGACTCCCCCTGCGCTAACTAAAAGTAATGGCTTCAGTTGTGGGCTGGCTTCTGCTTAAAACTCTTAAAGAGCGTTGTGATGGTACTGATGATTAGTGAGGCAAAGAGCGCTGACCAGAAACCTGTGACATCTAACTTCTCAGACCATCGTGCTGTCAGAGATAGCATCGCAGCGTTTACAACGAAGATAAAGAGCCCGAAGGTCACAATCGAAACTGGAAAAGTGAGGACTTTGATGAGAGAGCCAAAGATTGAGTTAATTAATCCGAAGAGTAGCGCCACCCAAAGGTAGGTAGTGAAGCTGCCGTTGACTGTGATTCCAGGAACGGCGAGCGTTGCCACCCACATTGAGAATGCAAGTACTGCCCAACGGATAATTAAATTCATTTATTAATCTCTCTTTTCGCGTCTCAAGAGCCCGCTGAACATGCGCGCTGGATCGTATTTAATATCAACGACGCGCTCTTTCATAGGGATGATAGCGTTATCTGTAATCTTGATGTGCTCTGGGCAAACCTCAGTACAGCACTTCGTGATGTTACACATTCCGAGACCATGCTCTTCCTGTGCTGTGCGCTTGCGATTCTTGAGGCGATCCAATGGATGCATATCAAGCTCTGCAATACGGATGAAGAAGCGTGGGCCAGCAAATGATGGCTTGTTCTCTTCGTGGTCGCGGATTACGTGGCAAGTGTCCTGACAGAGGAAGCACTCGATGCACTTACGGAACTCCTGTGAACGCTCCACATCGATCTGCTCCATGCGGGCTTCGCCTGGTGCGAGATCTGTTGGGTGCTCGTAAGCAGGAATCTCCATCGCCTTCTTATAGTTGAAGGAGACATCGGTGACGAGGTCTTTGATGATTGGGAATGCGCGAAGTGGCGTGACAGTAATGGTTTCATCCTCATCGAATGATGCAACCTGTGTCATACAAGCCAGGCGTGGCTTTCCGTTGATCTCCATCGAACAAGATCCACACTTACCAGCCTTACAGTTCCAACGAACTGCCAAGTCACCCATCTGTGTTGCTTGCACACGGTGAATCACATCGAGGACAACTTCTCCCTCGTTCACAGTTGAATCACCACGCCAGATACGAAGATTGAGTTTGCGTGTCATTAGTTTGAACCGCCTTTCGCAATTTCTTCCGGTGTCATGTATTTCTCCAACTCATGTACATCAAAGAGATCGAAGAGCTCTTTAGGAATCGGTGGAAGTGCACGTGGTGCAACAACTACCTCGCTACCGTTGTAGCTTGCGATGTTATTGACCTGACGCCACTTGTTATCCATAGCTGGGAAGTCATCGCGTGTGTGGCCACCGCGAGATTCTTCACGCAAGATTGCAGACTTTGCAGTTGATTCGGCAACGAGCAACATATTGTCGAGGTCGAAGGCGAGGTGGAAACCAGGGTTGAACTTACGGTCTCCGGCAACGCTTACCTTCTGGCTACGAGCGCGAATATCTGCGATCTTTGCAATCGCATCCTTGATCTCAGCACCTGTACGAATGATTCCGACCAAGTTATGAGTGACTTCCTGAAGTTCAGCGTGCAATGAATATGCATTCTCGCCGCCCTCATTCTTAAATGGCGCTTCGATGCGAGCTGCCGCAGTTGCAATAGTTGCATCAGAGACTGGATTTGCGCCATTTGCCTTCACATACTCAGCTGCTGCGCCACCTGCGCGACGACCGAAGACGAGAAGGTCTGAAAGTGAGTTTCCACCGAGGCGGTTCGAACCGTGCATTCCGCCAGCGACTTCACCTGCTGCGAAGAGTCCTGGGACTCCAATTGCTGCAGCTGTATCTGGCTCTACATCGACTCCACCCATGACGTAGTGACATGTTGGGCCAACTTCCATCGGCTCCTTGGTGATATCTACGCCTGCAAGTTCATAGAACTGGTGCCACATAGATGGAAGGCGCTTCTTAATGACTTCAGCGGGTAGACGCTTTGAAACATCGAGGAATACTCCACCGTGTTCAGTTCCGCGACCAGCTTTAACCTCAGAGTTAATTGCACGTGCAACTTCATCACGTGGCAAAAGCTCTGGTGGACGACGGTTGTTATCTTGATCGGTATACCAGCGATCGGCTTCTTCTTCAGTTGTTGCGTACTTATCCTTAAATACATCTGGAATGTACTTAAACATAAAGCGCTCACCAAGATTATTTGTAAGAACTCCGCCTTCACCACGAACAGACTCGGTTACGAGAATTCCGCGCACAGATGGAGGCCAGACCATTCCTGTTGGGTGGAATTGTAAGAACTCCATATCCTTGAGATTTGCACCGGTCTTGAGTGCAAGTGCGTGGCCATCGCCAGTACCTTCCCACGAGTTCGATGTGATCTTAAATGCCTTACCTACACCACCTGTTGCAATAACAACTGCTGGTGCTTCGAAGAGAATCTCGTCGCCATTTTCGCGGTAGTAACCGTAAACACCGGCAACCTTGCCATTCTCTTTCAGAATGTCAGTAACTGTAAATTCTGCATAGACCTTGAGATTGGCTTCCATATCTCCAGTCTCGCGACCATCCTTCTGCTGCAAGGCAACAATCTTCTGTTGCATTGTGCGGATGAGTTCTAGACCAGTGCGGTCACCAACGTGTGCAAGGCGTGGATACTCGTGCCCACCGAAGTTACGTTGTGAAATCTTTCCCTCTTTAGTGCGATCAAAGAGCGCACCCCACATCTCGAGCTCCCAAATACGATCTGGTGACTCCTTCGCATGGAGCTCTGCCATGCGGTAGTGGTTAAGGAACTTTCCGCCGCGCATTGTGTCGCGGAAGTGGACCATCCAATTGTCATTGCTATTGGCATTTCCCATTGAAGCTGCAGCTCCACCCTCTGCCATAACAGTGTGGGCCTTGCCGAATAGCGACTTACAGATGATAGCGACGCGAAGACCAGCTTCACGAGCCTCAACAGCTGCGCGAAGTCCTGCTCCACCAGCGCCGACGATTACTACGTCGTACTTAAGTTTCTGAAGATTCTGTG
>JBDLWK010000147.1:0-3027 GCA_039804335.1 Actinomycetota bacterium | reverse complement strand
AACGCGACGTTGCAAAGTTGAGGTCGAGTTATAAAGGTGGATGATTGCCTGCTTAGAGCCAGCGATCGCCTCGTATGTACGACGGATGAGCGGTTCGCGGGCCTGGGTTAAAACCTGAATGATGACGTCATCAGGAATGAGATCCTCGTCAATAATCTTGCGGACGAAATCAAAATCAGTCTGTGAGGCAGATGGGAATCCAACTTCAATCTCTTTGTAACCCATCGCAACGAGTAACTTAAACATCGCAAGCTTGCGAGGGGTATCCATTGGATCGATAAGGGCCTGGTTGCCATCGCGAAGATCTACCGAGGACCATTGTGGAGCCTTGATGATCTTCTTATCTGGCCAGGTGCGGTCTGGAAGTTCGACGGGGATAAATGACGAATAGCGATGCACAGGCATCTTCGATGGTGTTTGCTTCGGGAAATTCATGTACTTGCTCCTATTAATTGTGGGCCGAGTTATTACCGGCAACACCAAACCCCGCAGCGAGGAGACCGGTGATTAGGCCTCGCTACGGCGGATAAGTAGGAGTCCGCGGAGCTTCATAGTGGCTCCAGTCTACCCCGCCCCAAGGCGCTTTCCAAGGGGCGGTATTCCTATCTCAACTATTAAGAAGCAAGCCTGTTAACTAAGCAGCGAGGGTAGATGCGAAGATCTGCCACGCAAGGGCTGACTTCGCAACCAAAGAGAGCGTGATGTAGGTCTTCTCTCCGCGAATGTACTCGCTCCACTTACCGGCCTTCTTATATTGAAGCCACTGCACGAGTGCGAATGAGTTGAAGAAGATGAAGATTGAGATGACGATTGCATAAACGAATAGCGGAGCAGATGTATCTGCTGGGCCACCAATGCTCAAGTTATAGAAGAGAATTGCAAGCCAAGGAACTATTCCAGCGATGCAGCCGAAGATAAATGGAAGCCAGCCACCATCTCATACTTCTCTTGCAACCATCCGAAGAGAATCATCGAAGCATTGACGCCGAAGAGTCCGATAAGTGCTGCAACATCTGAGACACCGGTAATGAGAGCGATGAGAACAATCATGACAGAGGAGCTAATGGAGTACTCGACCCAACGGAAGTAATTGTGTTGCTTCTCAATGCCTGCGGAATAACGAGCGAAAAACTGTGGTGATGCAACGAGGAAGTGGAAGAAGGCAGAGAGGCCTAAGAAGATTGCAACCGTTAAGCCGATTGGCGCATCAAGGAGAGTAATTGGTTCAGCAAAAGTTGTTCCTGGCGGACCAGACATATAGCGGGCAACAATTGGAAGAGTGAAGTCATTCGACAAGGCAAGGACCGCGACCATCTGAAGGAGGTGCAAGGAACCCGCGATTACGTTGTAGCGGCGAAGTGAAGTTGTTGAGACTGTTTTACTCATAGAAAAAGCCTACGGGAGCACCAATCTTTAATCTTGGCGAATCGCCTGCTTTAGCGCTGCAATTTCTCTCATATCTTTTATCTCAAAGATCCAGCGCTTAAATGGTCCGCTCTTTATCGTGATGACTGCGTTGGGGCGACGCTTATAGATCGCACAGAAATCTCGTCCATTCTTATATTGCATCGTTCCCAGGAGAACGAGATAAGGAACCCCGGTGCCAATTCGAAATCCCTTGAGGACTCGATCAGTCCAAGGGTTGGTTACTACTTCAACTGATTCAATCTCGCCTAAAACAACTTCAGGGCTATTGCGAATTGCACCGAGCTTCTCAAGTAGAGAGAGTTCCAAGCGGACGAGATCGCCCTCGATAACAAGATGTGCCATAAGGGAAGGGTAACCGAAGAAGTTATTTAGAGGACGGGCAAATAACGATCGAGTTCGTACTGACTCACCTGGCGTCGATAATCCAGCCACTCTGCTCGCTTATTGCGCAAGACATATTCAAAGACGCTCTCACCAAGAGTTTCGCGTACTAGCTCGCTCTTCTCCATGGTTGCAATCGCCTCATTGAGGTTTGCTGGCAGGGTTGCAGAGTCATTAGAAGCTTCGAGCTTGTACTTACCTTCGATGCCTTTTAGTCCAGCTGCAATCATCACTGCATATGCAAGATATGGATTGCATGCCGAATCCGGCGAACGGAACTCGATACGCGTTGAATTTTCTTTATTTGGCTTATACATAGGGATGCGTACAAGTGCACCACGATCGTTATGGCCCCAGTTGATAATTGCTGGAGCTTCTCCCCCGCCTTGGAGGCGCTTATAAGAGTTGACCCACTGATTGGTGACAGCGGTGATTTCGGATGCATGCTTCAAAATACCGGCAACAAATTGGCGACCGGTCTCAGATAGATTGAGTTCAGCGTTGGCGTCGTAGAAAGCATTCTCTTCGCCCCTAAAGAGCGAGACATGGGTATGCATGCCAGAGCCTGGATGATCGGTAAAAGGCTTTGGCATAAAGGATGCGTAGAAGCCTTGCTCGAGTGCAACCTCTTTGATGACATGGCGGAAAGTCATGATGTTATCTGCAGTGCTTAGGGCATCTGCATAGCGAAGATCAATCTCCTGTTGGCCAGGCGCACCTTCATGATGGCTAAATTCAACAGAGACGCCCATCGCCTCCAGCAAGGTAATTGCTTGGCGACGGAAATCATGGCCGACAACGGCTGGTGTGTGATCGAAGTAGCCGCCCTGATCTACCGGGATCGGAACTTCGCCCTTCTCTGGTTGTGATTTAAAGAGGAAGAATTCAATCTCTGGGTGGGTGTAACAGGTGTAACCCATCTCTGCTGCTTTAGCCAGAGTGCGACGCAAAACATTGCGCGGATCAGTAGGTGATGGCTCGCCACTTGGAAGTGTGATGTCGCAGAACATACGAGCAGCCCCTGGTGCTTCTGTGCGCCACGGCAAGATTGAGAAAGTCGCAGGGTCTGGCTTTGCCAACATATCTGATTCAGAGTGGCGGGCGAATCCTTCGATGGCAGATCCATCAAAGCCAATACCTTCTTCAAAGGCAGCGTTGAGTTCAGCTGGTGCGATAGCGACAGACTTTAAGGTTCCAAGGACATCGGTAAACCAGAGA
>JBDLWK010000146.1:0-3883 GCA_039804335.1 Actinomycetota bacterium | reverse complement strand
ACGCTAACTGCAAATGAAACCTCAACATGGACTCTGAGACCGAGCGCAGATTCAGCAACCGTTAACATTAATAACTCATCCGGTGTAATTACCTTTAAAGCCACCCCAAACTATGAAAATCCAATTGATTCAGATCTCAACAACATTTACTCTGTAAATATCAGAGCCACCGATGCTGCCGGGAATACAACCGATGCGACGCTCACAATCACCGTTTTAGATGTTGATGAGTCCACGACCATTTCACCTTCGCTCTCGGCATCTCCGAAAAAGGGTGTTGCGGTGAACATTCAAATTACGGCGAGCCAAGCTGGAAAAGTCTCCGTTTCTATCCAAGGGCGAAGATTGCTCTCTTGCTCAAATAGATCTATCTCTGCCTCGCCCTCTCAATTGGTCTGTCTGTGGAAGCCAGCGGTGACAGGCGCACAGATCTTGCGCATCTCCTTCACACCTAGCGATTCGAATTTTGCTCCATCCAATGCTGCGCTGACCGCGCTCGTAACCAAACGGAGTGGGCTACGTTAATCATAATGTGGATATATTGATGTTTCATATATTGAGATATTCCTAAATTCGGCTAGCGCGTATCTCAAATGGGGTTCAGACTTAACCCATGGCGCTCATCGTTCAAAAATATGGTGGATCTTCAGTAGCTGATGCCGAGGGCATGAAGCGCGTTGCCGCACGCATTGTGGCGACAAAGAAGGCTGGCAATCAGGTCGTCGTTGTGGTCTCGGCAATGGGCGATACAACAGATGAGCTGATTGATCTCGCCAACCAAGTCAGCCCAATCCCACCAGGGCGCGAACTCGATATGTTGTTGACCGCAGGCGAGCGAATTTCAATGGCGCTGCTGGCAATGGCGATTAACAATCTTGGATTCGAAGCGCAATCATTTACCGGTTCACAAGCTGGCGTGATCACTGATTCAACACATGGCAAGGCACGCATCATCGATGTGACTCCTGGTCGAATCACCGAAGCTATCGAAGCAGGCAATATTGCAATCGTTGCTGGCTTCCAGGGAATCTCGCAAGATACAAAGGACATTACAACTTTGGGGCGCGGAGGTTCAGATACAACAGCTGTGGCGCTCGCTGCTGCACTCGATGCAGATGTCTGCGAAATTTATACCGATGTTGATGGAATTTTCTCTGCCGATCCTCGCGCCGTACCAGCTGCGCGCAAGTTAGAGACTGTCACATATGAAGAGATGCTCGAACTCGCAGCAGCAGGAGCAAAGGTTCTCCACCTTCGTTGCGTCGAATATGCACGCCGTTACAACTTACCAATTCACGTACGTTCATCGTTTTCACCACTAGAAGGAACATGGGTGGTTGAGAACCATCCAGAAGGAGGCACCATGGAGCAAGCAATCATCGCTGGCGTCGCACACGATAAGTCAGAGGCGAAGGTAACAATCGTTGGTGTTCCAGACCGCACCGGTGTCGCTGCGCGTATCTTCCAGGCACTTGCTGATAACGATCTCAACATCGACATGATTGTGCAGAACGTATCTGCCGCTGCCACTGGCCTTACAGATATCTCATTCACATTGTCAAAGGCTGATGGCGCGGAAGCCACAACAGTCTTGAAGAAGATTCAGGGAGAAGTTGGCTTTGTATCAATTCAATATGACGACACCATTGGCAAGCTCTCACTCGTCGGCGCTGGAATGCGTTCACATCCAGGTGTGACTGCAACATTCTTCGCAGCGATGGCAGATTCCGGGGTCAACATCGAGATGATTTCAACATCTGAAATTCGCATCTCAATCATCGTTCGCGAGCGATCTCGAACGCGCAGCAAAGGCTGCCCACACTGCTTTTGGCCTTGATTCAGATCAGAACGAGGCTGTCGTATATGGAGGTACAGGACGATGACACAAAAGCCCTCACTTGCAGTTGTAGGTGCAACAGGAGCAGTCGGCACAGTAATGCTCGGCATCTTGTCAGAGCGTCCAGATGTATGGGGAGAAATTCGTCTCATCGCCTCTGCGCGTAGCGCGGGCAAGAAGTTGATCTGTCGAGGAGAAGAGCTAACAGTCGTAGCGCTCTCACCTGAAGCATTTGATGGAATCGATGTTGCAATGTTCGATGTGCCAGATGAGGTTTCAGCAGAATGGGCACCAGTAGCAGCATCACGTGGAGCAGTTGTCGTCGATAACTCAGGTGCATTCCGTATGGATGCAGATGTGCCGCTAGTCGTACCTGAAGTAAACCCAGAAGATGTCAAGAATCGCCCACGTGGAATCATCTCTAATCCAAACTGCACAACTCTCTCAATGATTGTTGCAATGGGAGCGCTCCACAAGGAGTATGAATTGAAAGAGCTTGTCGTTTCTTCTTACCAGGCCGCATCAGGTGCGGGTCAAGCCGGAATCGATACCCTTCGCGCGCAGGTTGATCTCGTTGCTGGAAAGGTCGTTGGCGATGTTGCCGGAGATCTTCGCAGCATCATTAAAGATAACGGTCCTTTCCCTGCCCCACTTGCAATGAATGTTGTCCCGTGGGCAGGATCATTGAAGGAAGATGGTTACTCTTCTGAGGAACTTAAAGTTCGTAACGAGTCACGAAAGATTCTCGGACTCCCAAATCTCAAAGTCTCTGCAACATGTGTTCGTGTACCAGTGATTACAACTCACTCATTGACAGTGCATGCAACATTTGCCAAGGAGCCTTCACGTAAGGCTGCGCAAGATATTCTGGAAAATGCAGCTGGCGTGAAGTTGGTTGATGACCCAGAGAATCACAAGTTCCCAACTCCTGCTGACGTTGTTGGCACAGACCCAACTTGGGTGGGTCGTGTTCGTAAGAGCATTGATGACCCGATGTCATTGGATCTCTTTGTCTGTGGAGATAACCTGCGTAAAGGTGCTGCACTCAACACGGCTCAAATCGCAGAGCTCTTGGCTGTCGAGTTCACCAAGTAAGTTTTCAGGGCCTTCAGCCCCTCAGGTTCACAAAACTAAAGTTTTTGAACCAGTAGACTCACCCGCATGACAATCGTTGTAGCCGGTGGCACTGGCCTTGCCGGTTCGGCAATTGTCCGGGCCTATCAGGCAGCGGGCCATGAAGTGGTCCCAGTCAGCCGCAAGGTAGTCGACCTCCTTGATCGCGATGCCACCTTCCGATTTATTAAGGATGTAAAGCCAACCCTCATCGTTGATGCCGCGGCAAAGGTCGGCGGAATCGGTGCCAACAACTCCTTTCCTGTTGAGTTCTTGAGCGATAACGTCCGCATCCAAAGCAACTTGATGGAGGCAGCACATGCGGCCGATGTCGAGAAGTTCATCTTCCTTGGATCTAGCTGTATCTATCCACGCGATTGTGCACAGCCAATTAAAGAGGAGTACCTCCTTACTGGTCCGCTCGAAGAGACCAATTCTGCTTATGCAGTAGCAAAAATTGCGGGCATCGAATTAATCAAATCTTTCCGTAAAGAGTATGGCCGCAAGTGGATCTCATTAATGCCGACAAACCTCTATGGAATCAACGACAATTTTGAACTTCAAGGCTCTCATGTGCTGCCGGCATTTATCCGACGCTTTGTCGAAGCTGCTGAGAAAGGTGCTGCTGTAGAAACTCTCTGGGGAAGCGGTTCACCTAAGCGCGAGTTCCTCCACGTAGATGATCTTTCTGCAGCTGTCGTCCACTTAGGGGAGACCTACGACTCTTCAGAACATCTCAATATCGGTACCGGTGAAGACCTCACCATCAAAGAATTAGCTGAATTAGTCGCCGAATTAGCAGGATTTAATGGCGATCTTGCGTGGGATACATCGAAGCCTGATGGAACACCTCGTAAGGTTCTCGATGTATCCAAGGCGAAGGCGCTTGGATGGGAACCAAAGATTTCACTTCGTGAAGGAATTGCATCGACT
>JBDLWK010000145.1:0-3778 GCA_039804335.1 Actinomycetota bacterium | reverse complement strand
GTTGCATCGGGATTTACGCCCTGCGTATTTGTATCCACAATAGAGCCGAGCAGGGTTGAAGGAGGCTCGCGTAGAAGTCGTTGGTAATGGACCATTCCGATAAAACGACCGGTAGGTGTCTCAAGAGGTTGGCGACAGATAAATACCTGTGAAGCCAATGCAGGTGAGAGCTCACTCTTTCGTACTGCCGCTAATGCATCGGCAACTGAATAATCTGCTGACATCACAATTGGCTCAGTTGTCATCATTCCACCAGCAGAGTAATCCTCATATGTCATCAGGCGGATAACATCCTCAGCATCTTCTGGATCCATGAGTTCAATCAACTCTTGTGCGCGCTCTTCACCGATTTCGCGGAGCAAGTCTGCAGCGTCATCAGGATCCATCTCTTCCAAAACATCTGCGGCACGTTCGCCTTCCAACTCTGCTAGAAGTTCTACTCGCTCCTGCTCATCCATCTCTTCAATTACATCTGCCAGACGTTCGTCATCGAGAGCGCGGGCAACCTCAACGCGACGCTTCGGTGATAGATCTTGAATTACAGTTGCAAGGTCGGCAGCTCGTAAAGTGCTGAGGGTGGCAAGTAGATTTGTTGCACCTTGATTTAATTCTTGATTTGAAAAGCCAGTGAGTTCATCCCAAGCTACTGTTGATGTTGCGCCTTTGCGGCGGAGTCCACTGCCTTTGCGCATGATGTGAACCTTTGCAATCAACCAATCGCCATTACGTGTGAGCTCCATACCCATATCTTCAACAACGACAGATTCACCGCTATCGACAACAGTGATGGAGCGATCGAGGAGATCGCCGAGAACAAGAATTTCTCCGGTGCGCGCTTCAAAGCGACGCATATTGAGGAGTCCAGTAATAACAACAGCGCCAGATTCAATTGAAGTTACTCGCGTAATGGGAACAAAGACGCGGCGACGAAGTGGAACTTCCACGACGAGCCCCAAGATTCGTGGTGGTTGGTTATTTGAACGAAGGGTCGCCACAGCATCGCGCACCTTGCCGACGGGATCTCCATTTGGATCGAAGACTGCTGTACCTGCAAGGCGGGCGAGGAAGACTCTGTTCATTCCATTTCCGCTCACGAACAATCCCTTCATTCCCGGAAGTCTTTCGACTCCGGGAGTAGGGTATCGGCTAGGTTTACGTCATGACCTCCACTTCCGGCCCATCACGCGTGAATCCCGCGATTACTGATATGCCAGCTCGCTCGGATTTAATGAGACTCGGGGTCGGAATCCTTGGAATTGGCTCATCTGGACCACTTATTGCGATGAGCGCAATGGCGATTCCCACGCTGATCTTCTGGAGAAATCTCGGAGGGGCGATCTTTACCGCTCCCTTTGCAATTAAGCATGCTGTTGATCGACGTGGGTTGAAGTGGTCGATCGCTGCAGGAGTAGTTCTAGCACTTCACTTCATCGGCTTCTTTATGGCGATGCGCATGACTAGCGTTGCCGCAGGAACAGCGCTCGTTGCTCTACAGCCAATCTTTGCCAGCATCTTTATCAAATTTACCGGTGGAGAGATTCCTTCAAAGGCCTGGTTCGGAATGGGAATCAGCTTCCTCGGCGTGCTCTTGATCTAGAGACAACAAGTTATACATCTATCTGTTACGCAACATGTGCTGCAACTGCACTTCCAATTATTCTCATCGGCGGCTATCAATTAATCGGATTTCCTGCCCGCGAATGGTGGATTCTCCTTGGATTAATCGCAGGAGCGCAGATACTTGGCCACTCGATGTTTAATTCGGTATTAAAACGCGTCTCACCTGCAGTGGTCTCTCTGATCGTCTTCTTTGAGGTGCCAGTAGCCGCGATTCTTGCAAAGATATTTAATATTGGAAATCAACCTTCAGGGGCGATTATTCCGGGGATTATTCTTATCCTTATCGGATGCACTCTCGTTGTGCTTCGAACCCGTCCGAGCAAAGAACAAGTAGATGCGATGGTGAATGAATGATTGATTTACATACCCACACAACCTATAGCGATGGAACCGATTCACCTTTAGCGCTGGTAAAGAAAGCTGCCTCAGCTGGTATCACTGTTCTTGGTATCACCGATCATGATTCAACGGCGGGATGGGCAGAAGCTAGCGCTGCGCTCCATGGAGATGTGCAACTTGCGCTCGGCGCGGAGGTCTCTTGCCTGACCGAAGATGGCATCAGCGTTCACATGCTTGGACTTCTCTTTAACGAAGAAGATAAGGCCCTTCAACAGCTACTTTCAGACTCTAGGGATACCCGAATCCCACGGATGAAGAAGATGATTGAGAATTTGCAGGTAGCTGGGTATGAGATTACGCTAGAAGATGTTGAGGCAGCTACACCGAAGGGGGCGACAGTTGGTCGCCCGCATCTTGCTGATGCGCTCGTTGCAAAGAAGATTATCGCAACACGTGATGAGGCTTTCTCGGGATTACTCAACAATGAATCTCCTTTCTATGTATCTCACTTCGCACCGACGCCAGAGGATTCGATTAGAGCGATTAAAGCTGCTGGGGGAGTAGCTGTAATCGCACATCCATTTGCTTCAAGGCGTGGCCAGATTCTTAGCCCTGATTCATTTGCAACTCTCGTTGATGCCGGACTTAATGGAATTGAAGTCTTCCATCGCGATCAGAGCGCTGAAGAGCGCAGCCAATTGATATCAATTGCTAATGATTTAAAACTTGTGATTACTGGTTCAAGTGATTATCACGGCACAGGAAAGATGAACCTCATTGGCGAAAATACGACCGCTCCGGCAGAATGGGAGCGCCTTGAATCCATGGCAGATCAACGAAGGGTTGTTTCTCGATGAAGACCGTTAGCGCACTCACCTTTGCAGTGCAATCATTTGTCACCCTACTCGTGATCTTCGATCCACCTGGTGCAACTCCAATCTTTCTCGCCCTCGTCTCTGATAAGACAGAGCGTGAACGCCGCCGCCTTGCGTGGCAAGCCGCATTCGTCTCACTCTTTGTAATCGCAACATTTGCTATCTTCGGTCGCTTAATTCTTGATTACATGAATGTCTCAATTGAGGCGCTTCAAGCTGCCGGTGGATTGCTCTTGCTCTATGTCTCTCTTGAATTGCTCACCGGTAAAGTCTCAGAGAGCGCAAGCGCTGGCACCAATATCGGAATGGTTCCACTCGGCACACCGCTCCTTGCTGGACCAGGTGCGATTGTTGCAACGATGATCTTTGTGCAGCAGGCAGATACCCCGCAGCGAATCGGCGGCCTAGTAATTGCAATCGTCGCGGTGCATCTACTTATCGGATTGGTCTTGATGTTATCGACCAAGATTCTTAAGCTGATTAAGGAATCAGGCGTTACCTTGCTTGCTCGTATTGCAGGTTTGCTGCTTGCAGCCATTGCAGTACAGATGCTCGCAGATGCGATTAAGGTCTTAGCTAATAGTTAATTGCTAGGGAGTTTAATCAGCGATGCGCTTGGTGCGGGTGCGCACACGGGCGCTCTTCTCGCGTGGAGCCTTCTCGGCAGGCGCCTTATCGTTTGCAGACTTTGCACTTGAAGACTTTCCACGAGAAGCAGAGGAACGTGCAGGACGATCTGACTTTGGCGCAGATTCAATTTTCTTTGCCGCAACCATTCGACCAGATGATCCAACTGGAATATGCATCGCTTCAAAGAAGTGATCTGATGAGGAGTAAGTCTCGAGGGGTTCTGGTAGTCCAAGCTCGAGCGCTGTATCAATCATCTTCCAACGAGCGAGCTCATCCCAATCAACGAAAGTGACTGCAATTCCATCGGCGCCAGC
>JBDLWK010000144.1:0-4349 GCA_039804335.1 Actinomycetota bacterium | reverse complement strand
GAAGAAGAGTGTGCGTAAAAAGATTGTTGTCTTTGTGTTCTTCACTAGGAAGGTTGCGAAGAGCAACGCTAAACCTGTCTGGAAGATGACAACGATAAGAGAGAATTTAAAGTTATTTCCAAGGACCTTCATAAAGAGGTCATCGTTGGTGAGGAGATAAGTGAAGTTACGGAGGCCAATTTGAATTGGCTCTGTCACTCCATCCCAGCGGGTCGTTGAATACCGCAGATTGGAGAGTGATGGGTAGAGATAGAGGAATGCGTAAATCGCAAGAGCTGGTGCTGCCATTGCAAGCAGGATTAGCGACTCTTTCTTACGCTTCTTTTTAAAGGGTGCAGCAAGCTGACCCCCACCTGTGGCGGGGGTCAGCTTGTTACGAGCAGTTAGCTTAATTACGCACCGATTCCTTGCTTGATTGTCTTAGATGCATTTGCCAAGGTTGAGTTGACATCTGCACCGCCGCCAATGGCGATCAATGCATCTTCAAGTGGGTTACGTACGTTGTTGACGTTGACGAACAAGAAGCGTGGAGCAAGAAGAAGCTTCTTACCCATGATGCTTGATGTGTTCAAGAGGTCTACGTTCGCTGAGTAATCAACGTTGATGATTGAAACATGCTGTGATGTTCCGACTGCATACTCCTGAGCTGCTGCTGCAGTTGTGAGGTATGAGAGGAATGCACGAGCGATATTCTGATCTGACGCTGATGACTTAGCGTTAACGCTAAGGATGAAGGTGTTATTTGTGATTCCTTCGTAGTATGGCTTTGAATCAGTTGTGATCAAGCCCATGATGCCCATCTTGCCCTTCATATCTGGGTTGAGCTTTGTAACTGTGCTCATACCAAATGTTCCTGTTGGGTAGATAGCTGCCTTGCCTGAAGCAAAGTCAGCAGGAGCGATTGTGTCGTTGTATCCCGATACGTTTGATGGGAAGCAACCTGCATCGTTCATCTGCTTGTACTTTGTCGCAATGCCCTTGAACCAGTCAGTTGTAAGGTCTTCCTTACCTGATTCAATTGCTGCAACGTGTGCCTTAACTTCAGCCAATGGAGCAGAGTTCATCATGAATGAGTTGATGATCTGACCTGCGTTACCGCGGGTCGCTGCAGGCCATGCGAAAGGAATGATTCCATCTGCCTTAACCTGCTTACAGAATGCAAGTGTCTGGGACCAAGTTGTTGGAACCTTGTAACCCTTCTTAGCGAAGAGCTCTGTGTTGTAGATAGGGTTGTTAAAGAGTGACTGGTATGGAACTCCGTAGACCTTGCCATCAACGATTGCTGGTGTAAGTGCAGATTGAATTACGTTCTGCTTTACGAAGCGCTCAGTTGAGATGTTACGAAGAAGTCCACCGTTGTAGAACTGATCGAACTGACCACCACGTGATGTTACGAAGAGGGCTGCTTCCTTATTTGAAGAAACCTTTGCATAACCGAGGTTGGTGTAGTCGTTTGAAGTCATGATGACCTGGTTGATCTTTGTGCCAGGGTTTACAGCTTCGAACTTATCGATGATGCTCTGAAGCACAACCTTATCCTCTGGGCGCCAGTGGTGGAATTCGATTGAACCCTTTGGTGCCTTAAGAGCAGCTACAGGAGATCCTGAGTTTGCACCCAAGCGAACGCGCTGCCATGTGAGCTTGCCATTTGATCCCTTTGTACAGATCAATGATGTCGTCAAGTTTCCGGTGCTAACACCTTCTGTTGTACATGCCTTGCCGAATACTTCACCTGCAGCGAAGGTCGATGGCATTGCTGTTGCAACGAGTGCGAATGCAACTGTTGCTACGGCTGCGATACGACGAGCGCCGAAGGTCTTGATTCCTTGAGCTTTCATTCTGTAGTCCTTGCCTAGTTGGGTTTGAGGGTTTATTGGTTTGTGGTTCTTACCATTCAGTGAGGGGAATGCCGAGCATGTCTGCCATCTTTCGGATACCTGGTCTCACATCAATCCATGAAATGACTAAGTGATGTGGGTATCCGCCAGTGACTATTCCATTCACCAAGACGGCAGCATCTGGTTCTGTTCGAACTGTCGCTGTATTGCCTTGGAAATGATAACCATACGTAAACCCGTGCTATTGCTCGGATCTACATCCCGATCAATACGGAACAGAGTTACTGGTCCGGTCTTGAGCGGAAAATTACCTGCAACGCCGAGTTTGCGATTGCAGTGGATATATTGCGTTGCACTCTTTGGATCAGCGGCAAGTTTTGTTGCAGCAGATCCGCAGTGCCATAAACGTAAGAGTCCTTCTTCTTCAACGAGATCGACAATATCTACAAGATAGTTCTCATCAGAGCCAAGTGCTTCGCAGACCAACATTGTGACTGCACCTAAAACATCGCGTTCGCAGGTTGTCACTGTTCCGCGATCAGAGAGGCGTCCCAATGAAGAGCAGATACATGCACCTAAATCGGTTGGGAACTCAGGCCAGCAGCGAATTGCAATGGCATCGAGTGCGCCTTCTTCGCGCCAATCATCGAGTGCAACTTCTACGCCGTAAACTTTCTTTGCTTGTTCAACATTGACATCACCAAGTGATGGCTGGTCTGCAAGTGCTGCAGCATATGCTTGATCGGCGCGAGCTGGTTCAACTGCAGCGATACGTTCGAATGCGTTATCGATTGAGATCTGCTGAACATCTAAACCAAAGAGTGAGTTGAGCTTTGGGCCATCGAAGAGACAAGGTGTAAAGCCAACCGGTGCCTCACCGACTGCACCAACTTTCTTATTCTTCAACCAAGCAAAAGCTTTATCAGCCACTTCTTGTGGTGCGCGCTCTGCTGAAATATTTGTTGGCGTCTTCGCCTCTGGAAGTTTGCCAGCGAGCGCATCAGCGATAGCAGTTCGCACATGCGCCTCATCTGCATTTCCGTGGATATGGCGAATTGATTGGCCCGCATCCATCAAGGCATGTGCTGCAAGGTTGACGCCACACATTGAGTTGAGTTTGAGTCGCTCGCCGACCTCGCCAGGTTCGCGCATCGACCAACCGAGGATTGGGCCCTTTACAGATCCCAGTAATTCGACTGCTGGAGATGCATCTGAGAAAGAGGCCATAAAGAGGATATGGAGATCAGCATCTGGAAGCGTCACAGCTGCGACATCTTCTACAGTCATCACAAGTTCTGCTGGTCCGACCACTGTCGCACCAAGCTCTTGGAGAAGTGCGCGGGCGCTATCGAAATTACCCTGAGCGCATGCGAGATCAAAGGTTGGACGGGCTAGCGCTACAAGAGCGACGGTGCTCATATTCCTCCAAGTGGTAAGACCTCTCGGAGAAGTGTGCCCGCCCGATATCCCCTCGTCAATGGAATCTCAGGGGTATTTTTCGTATTTACCCAATTGTTATAAAGGGAAGATTTACTACCTTCGAAGGAGATCAGGTCGGATTCGACTTCGCACAGTGCGCTGGGGCCAGAGGGAATCCCCTGTCAGTAAACGAAGGCCCCCTTGTGAAGTCAGAAGCGTCTCTTCCACCTTCCACCCCTTGCCTGTTGGATTCCAGGCGATTGGCTGGTGCCCTTGAATCAAGCGGGCGCTACTCGGTGTTGCCGGCCAATCGCGCGGCATAAAGCCGGTTGGGCCACCTTGGTGGTGGCGATGCCACTCATCGTTATCGAAGCCATGGGCGCCATAGGAGCGGGTAGCCACATCGATGACAGATGAGAATGGTGCGCCAATAATTGTGGCATCTAAGAGGTCTGCCTCGACCTCAAGGATTGCAGCATATTCAGCCTCTTCTGTAGCGGTGAGTTCGCCGAAGGTCACGATGCGAGTAACCGATGCAATGAGACCTTTCTCCTTGGCGCAGATTGAGGCGCTCGCTCTATTGCCTATTAAAGACTCAGTTGGCAATGGATGGCGGAACTTCTTTACCCGTGACTGCCCCGCAACGCCTAAGAATGAAATCTCTAAATTATGGCGCCAGAGGGCAGATGTAATGCGCGCTGCTACATCAATCTCGCGGTCATTGCTATCTACCTCTTTCATCGCCTCACCAAGTGCCAGCGCTGATCTGCGAGAGATATCAGCAAGACGATCCTGATCATATTGATCGAGCGATGCACGGAGCATCTCAATTTCGAGGCCAAGGTCTAAAAGCCCTGCGCCCGGCTGATCTGAGCCCATTGCGATATCAGTTGGAAGTCCGTGGTTGCGGCCTTCCCACCATTGCACAACTTTGATTTCAAGCCCTTGTGGAAATTCTTCGGCGGCAAGGCGCGGAGCCTCGATTGCATTAGTAACTGCGAAAACCGAATCTTCTGTGATGACGAGATCAAAGCAAGCTGCATCAATGGTTGTAGGTACATGTGCGCGACCACTGATGACCCAAGCGAGATT
>JBDLWK010000143.1:0-2509 GCA_039804335.1 Actinomycetota bacterium | reverse complement strand
GCAAGAGTAGCGAGCAGTGATGCAGCGCTATCGCCATCTTTGCCTGATAACGAACGTCGAAGCGAAGCAACTAGGGCATTGGCAGTTAATGGGCGAGCATCGCTAAATTCGAGGGTTGTGAACTCATCTGACTCTGCGCATTCCAGGAAGAATGAAGAAGGCGAATCTTCATCTCGAGTTATTGCGGTGATATGAAATTGATCAGAGGCGCGCGTTGTTGCAACATGAAATAGGCGCTTCTCATCGACTGCTAGAGATTGAGCTGTAATCAAATCGAGCGCTACCTGTGCAATTTCTTCACCGTGGCGTTCGCGTTCGACCAAACGTTCTGATCCGAGCAAGGTGCTTCGCTGCTTAAGGTTTGGCCAGATACCTTCTTGAATGCCAGCGACAAAAACCCGTTTGAATTGCAACCCCTTGGCAGAGTGCACCGTCAGAAGCTGAACTACATCAGGGCGGACGCCTTGCATAGTAATGAGATCTGAAACGATATTTTCTTGGGCAATCTCATTGAGAAAGTTCTTCGGATGCGCGCCTGGCATCCGGTCTATATGTCTTGCCGCAGAGTCGAAGAGTTGCACCATGGCATCGAGATCGCGATCTGCAACAGCGCCGCGCGATCCACCACGCAAGGCAGCGCTCTGCCATGCATCTGAGATTAATTGGTTCTCACTGTTAACTGCCTTGGACCAGATAGCCCAGAGGAGGTCATGAATCGAAGGATTCTTCTTTCTCAGTGCAGCACGGGCTGAGGTGAGCAGGTCGTGAACGCGGCGTAATTCACCATCTTCTTCGATGGGGATATCGCCATTATCAATCGCATCGATAATCATCTGGGTGCCGCTACGGGGATCGAGCTCTTCATCTCTCGCCTTTAACAAGGCGGTGCGAATTCGGCGAAGTGAGATTGAGGTAGCACCTCCGAACTCTGAGAGTAGGAGCCGTTCGCAATTTTCGAGAGTTAATTGTTCGATACCAGTTGCGACTCGAGCCAAGAGAATAAATGGTGAAATTGCAGCGTTAGATGCGATGGCCTCGCGATCGCCGACTACTGGGATTGATGATTGACCTAAAGCGCGACGAATTGCAGTTGCAGTTGTGTTATGTGCGCGGACGATAATCGCCATATCAGAGTAAGCGATGCCTTCAATGAGATGTGCCCGCTTAATCGAGTAGGCGATGTACTGAGCTTCTTCCGCCTCTGATCGAAGTTCGATTGCGAATTTCTTTGGGGTTCCACGATGTGGATTGAGTAATGTGATTGTAGTTGCGCTTTGGAAGTGATCGGCTATGTAGCGATCCACGCCATCGGGATCTGATCCACGAAAGCGACCGACCGATGATTGTGGATCTACTACGAGAACACACTCAGTTCCGATTAATAGATCGAGAAGTCGACGTTGAGCAGGATCGCTCTCATGAAATTCATCGACCATAATTGTTGAGAAACGAGTACGAAGTTCCTGAAGCAGTTGCGGGTTAGAATCCAAATGTGCAATTGCGGCATTGATAATTTCAGATGGGTCGATTCGCATCTTGGCATCGCCAGCGCCAGTATCCATCGCAGCTGAGATCTGTAGATATTGGTTCCAGAACTTTGCTGCTGGCCCCCAGAGTCGTTCGTTGAGGCGCTGGCCTTTCTCGGCTAATTGAGTTGGCGTTAACCCTCGCTCTGTTGCGCGCATCATGAGATCGCGGAGCTCGCGGATAAATCCTTGCGTCAATAATGGCTCACCCATCAGAACGTTATCGCTTGCATTGCTATCCATCAGTAAATCAGCGGGCCACCAATCGACTTTATCTTCGAGGTTTCCTTGCAATAACTGCTTGATAAATGACTCTTGCTCTGCGCCAGAGATAAGAACGGTTTCTCGAAAGTTATCACCCGAGGTCATCGACAAGATTGAGAAGGCGAGAGCATGGAAGGTGCGCGCCACTGGTTCTTGTAATGTGCCATCTGATGCCAGAACAATCGCATCTCGAATCTCTGAGGCGCGTTCACGGCCAAAGGTGAGGATAAGAATCGATTCAGCCGATACGCCAGATTGGATGCGATTAATTGCGCACTCAATGAGAGTTGAAGTTTTTCCAGTGCCGGTTGCGCCTCGAATAATCAGCGGCGAGCCACGATGAGCGATTGCAGCAAGTTGTTCTGGGTCGAAGGCGATCTGAGGGCGAGTAATGGGATTCGCTACCAGACGTAGTCCTTGGGATGTAGATGCTTTACTCACGGTATGAATTCCACACTATTCCACCGACAAATTGTCGCTATAGCCCTTGTTCGCGATTAAAACGTCGATATGCCCACCAGAGAAGTATGAAGATGAGCGCGATGCAACCCTGAATGATGTGTGTCTGGTGGATATGGAAGAAGCCCTCATGCTCCTCGACCACAGCAACGTTCTCGCTCGGAGTGTTGAGATAGAGCTCGTAACTACCTGAGATTGAGTGGCCATCTGCTGAAACAACTCGATAAGAAACCAAGTAGGTTCCATCGAGATAACTTCTT
>JBDLWK010000142.1:0-2554 GCA_039804335.1 Actinomycetota bacterium | reverse complement strand
ATGTCAGAGAAGAAGCTCTCCGTAAAGAAGCCAGCAATCCCTGGTCCCGGTTTAAAGAAGCAGGGAATCATCCTCCTGCAAGCTATCTTTATCGCGCTCTTCACCCTCGCCGAACTCTTTATCCGCGGTGGCGCAGGTTTTCTCTCCGGCTTTGTATTGATCGTTGTTACCTATGGCGGAGTTGCTTACGGCCGTACCGGTACACGTTATGTAACAGCCGTGACCCCACCGCTTGCATATGCAGCAACAGCCCTCTTCTATACCGTAATGACAGATGGCCTTCGCATCTCTCGCGTCGGCGTTGATTTCATGGCAGCTCTCGCCAGCGTAGCGCCATTTATGTTGATCGCCGGAGCTTATGGCTGGTATCAATTCCTTAATGAGAAGGCGAAGAACCGTCCTTCAAAGCGGAGAGCAGCCACCGTTTAGGCGCGTCGACCACTTCGTGGCGCCACTAAATAGGTTGGGCCGTTGATTCTGCCTGATATGTAACTGCTATTCGTCGGTGTGAAATTCATAATCAGAGTCACATAACCGCGCGATGATGGCTTCCAATCACATGTGGCCACGTAACTATTTCCAGCGCTTGCTGATCTTGATTGACATCCTGGAATCGACTTTCCATTGATGAGAAATTTGACCACCCCTGCCGTAGAAACCGTGACAGAGATTCTCGAATTTTGGCGAAAAGCTGGAGTGTTTGAAAGAGCATAGGTCAGAGTAGGAACAGCCTTTGAAATCGTGATCGCAGTAGAAGACGAGTTTGTAGAGCTATAGCTGCTATCTGCCGCTCGATAAGCCGTGAGATAGCAGGTGCCATTCGAAGTGGGAGTGAGAATTGATCCAGATACTGTGCAGGGTCCGGATGTCACAGAGAAGGTATCAATTGCGCTGCTCTCTCCCCCCGAAGTTGTTAGCGTCAAGTTCTCGCCATACGTCGCAGAGGTAGAAGTAATTGTCAGTAAATTTGGTGTTGCTCGATTAAAAGTAAAAGTTGCAGATGAGCTTGTGGCCTCGAGATAGTTGCTATCTGCTGCTTTGTTGGCTCGAATGAGACATGTTCCATTGCTTGAAGCTGAGATGGTGGGGGTGGAGGTCGTATTTGAAAGTGAGCACCCGGTTGCAGTTCCACCGGCAAAAATTGAATATGTAGTTGCGCCAGTTCCGGATCCACCAGAAGGCGTAATGGTCAACGCCTGCGAATAAGGGAAGCTCTTCGAGGATGCTGACAATGAGATCGATAATGCTGACTGAAATGCTTTTGCTACCTGACCAGTCGCAGCAGATAAGGCCGAATTACTTCCTCCAGTATTGGTCGCAGTTACATTAACCTTCAAGTAATTTCCAATGTCAGATGAAGTCAGCGTGTAGGTCTGAGAAGTTGCACCCGCAATATCTGAGTAAGTGCCAGTTGAGGTAGATGCTCGCCGCCATTGATATGTGTATCCGGTGGGATTTCCGCTCCATGTTCCATTAGCAGCTGTGAGAAGAGATCCGTATGAAGTCGTACCGGTGATCGATGGGCTGACTGAGTTGGAGGGAGCGGCTGGAACGGGGCAAGTTGGTGTAGATGCATACCGCGCCGATGTTGAGTTGTAATCCGAGGTGACTTCAGCTGAAGTCAGCACGGTGGTATATATCTTCACAACACCTATTTGGCCGTTGAGGTAATACGAGTAACCTCCCAACGCTCCAAGCCACCAGGTTTGATTTGTATTTGGAGCCGGTGATACCAACTGATCTGCAGAAATTGTTACAGCACTTTTATTGCGAAACATGGTAACCGCACGAGTCGAGGTATTAAATGTGAATACAAGATGCTGCCATTCACTATTAGTTACCACGCCGGTCGTAGACACCGTCGCACTTCCGGTAGAGCCGTTTCCATTCTCTAGAATCATCTTCAAATCAGATGTCTGCCAAGAATTCCAATAAGCCTTGAATCCGTTTGTGGCGAGATTGGCGCCTGCATTGGAAATGATCGTTTGGATGCTTGACCCGCTATTGGGTTTGACCCAGGCTGAAATTGAAAATTGTGAGCCGAAATTTGTCTGCGGAAAAGCAATCTGTCCTCCGCCGCCAAAGGAGAAAACTCCGCAGTTGGTACTAGCAAGATATGTGACCCCGGATGGCGTTCCTGATAACCCTGATGTTGAATCAATTACATTTCCGCTACCCGAGTAAGTATTTGGGTCTACAGTCACTAAAAGCGTGGCGGCATTTGCATCATAGATAGAGATAAGGGATGGGGTTAAAGTGGCGAGTGCCAACAAGATAATCCCCAGTCGTTTCATGAGGAGAGTTTACAAAGAAAGAGGAGGATTATTTGACTTGGATATCCCAGAAATCAGCGATAGCGGCCACTGTTGACTCTGGTTGATCTTCATTGGGGCAGTGCCCTGCATCTTTAATCACAGAAACCGGTGCAGATAAATCTTTTGCCATCTGATCCTGCATCGCCAGCGGCCAAGCATCATCGCTCTCGCCATATATGACATGGGATGGGATCTTTGTAGCGACAACTTGAGGAATTACAGATGTAAAGGTTGAGAGA
>JBDLWK010000141.1:0-2598 GCA_039804335.1 Actinomycetota bacterium | reverse complement strand
GGAGATCAAGTCAAAGTTGGCGATGTTGAAGGCGCAGTTGAGAAAGTTGGGCTTCGCGTGACTACAGTTAGAGATTCACATGGAACGCTCTGGTTCTTACGAAATGGCGAAATCCTTGTCGTGGGAAATAAATCTAAGAAGTAAAGCGGGTTTAATCTTCAAAGCTATTGAGTAGATGCTCTGCCGCACCTTCTAGATATCGCCAGAGTTTCTCTTTCGCAGGCGCATCCATCTCCATTCCATCTACTGCCTCACGCATACAGGTAAGCCATGCATCGCGGGCAGCGGGACCGATATGAAATCCGGCATGGCGCATACGTAAACGTGGATGTCCGCGCTCCTCGGAATAAGTTGAAGGTCCGCCCCAATATTGCTCCAGGAACATCTGCAAGCGGCGAGCAGCACCTGCCATATCGCGCTCTGGATACATTGGACGCAAGATCTCATTTGTAGCTACTCGTGAATAGAACTGTGAGACGAGATCTGCAAAGAATGGTTCTCCCCCAAAGAGCTCGTAGTAATTAGTTGTATCGCGCTCTGCCATTTAGACCCTCAACTCGCTAGCTACTTTGCCCTTTGCAATCTGCAATACCGCAACGGCCGAGACGATACACATCACCGCTGAGATATAGAAAGCAGCTGCATAATCACCTAATTGAACGCGTAGAACGGCGGCGCCTATCGCTGCAGTTGAAGCGCCGATCTGGTGGGCAACAAATACCCAGCCATAGACAATGGTTCCGCGCCCTGGTCCGAGAACGATTCGAGAGAGAACCAACGTTGGAGGCACCGTTGCAACCCAGTCGAGTCCGTAGAAGATAACAAAAACCAAAGTCGACGGGTGGATAGTGGAGAATAGAATCGACGGAAGTAAGAAGAGTGAAAGCCCGCGCAGTCCGTAATAAAAGAAGAGCAATTTACGAGGATCGTACTTATCGGTGAGATAGCCCGAGAAGAGTGTTCCAATCACATCAAAGACACCAACGAGAGCCAGTAACGATGCAGCTACTGGCGCTGCCATTCCATGATCATGAGCTGCTGGAATGAAGTGCGTGCCAATCAATCCATTGGTTGAAAGCCCACAGACAAAGAAGGTGAAGAAGAGGATTTGAAAGTCACGGCTCGATTTAGCTTTTTGGATTGTGTCGATGGCCAAGCGGAAGGCTGAGAGATCGCTCTTCGGTAGTGGCTGCCAGTCATCTGGTGCTCCATATGGAGTCGTACCGACCGCCTCTGGACTTTCTTTGAAGAAGAAATAAATCAGCGGCACAACGGCCAAAGATGCAATCGCAATGGTGATGGAGACTGATTTCCATCCATAGGTGACTGCAAAGTGTGAGAGCAGCGGCAAGAAGATAAGTTGCCCCGTTGCGCTGGCTGCGGTGAGCGCGCCAACAACAAGACCCTTATGTTTCACAAACCATCGATTGGCAACGGTTGCTGCGAAGACGAGCGCCATCGATCCGGTACCGATACCGACGCAGACACCCCAGAGCAACCAGAGATGCCAAGGCTGCGTCATTAAGATCGTGGAAGCGGCGCTGAGGGCGACGAAGGTAAGTGCAGTCATGATGACCTTGCGAACAGTAAATCGCTCCATTAATGCGGCAGCAAATGGCGCAATCAAGCCATAGAGAAGAACGTTGATGGCAATTGCTAGAGAGACTTGTGAACGGGTCCAACCAAAGGCCTCTTCTAAAGGAACAATCGTTACTGATGGAGCCGATCTAAATCCAGCGGTTGCCATCAAGGTGAAGAAGGTGACAACGAGCGCAGTCCAGGCTGGATGTAACTTCTTCATCTCATTTACCTAATTAATCTCGGGTATATCTAGCGAGGAAAACTTTCTCTGCATCAGATAGAGATCGGGACTTCTTTGTCTCCATCGAAACCGCGACCTGAACGCTCTTTACCTTGGCGTGGACGGTGCCATCTTTGCCGACTATTTCATAGCCGAGAACAAATGAGCTATTGCCGATTGATTCAACCCAGAGATTCACATCGTAGAAGAGGCCACCTTCGTAGATGGGCACGAGGTAATCGATCTCATTGCGAGCTACGACCATCTCGAGAAGAGTCGGCTTCTCCCCTTCCGCTTTGACCTCGTAGAAAGACCACTGGAAGCGCGCCTCTTGAATATATGTGAGGTACTTTGCATTATTGACATGACCAAATGCATCGATGTCATCCCAGCGCACAAATTGTTGATTTGTGTAAATCATTAGCGAGTGAGCTTTCGGTATGTCGCACGGTGTGGACGAGCAGCATCTGCACCGAGACGAGAGATCTTGTTCTCCTCGTAAGATTCGAAGTTTCCTTCAAACCAGAACCACTTTGAATCACCTTCGTAAGCCAAGATGTGCGTTGCAACGCGGTCCAAGAACCAACGATCGTGAGAGATCACTACTGCGCAACCAGGAAATTCGAGGAGCGCATTTTCAAGTGAGCCAAGTGTTTCAACATCGAGGTCGTTCGTTGGCTCATCGAGAAGCAAGAGGTTTCCACCCTGCTTCAAGGTAAGTGCAAGGTTCAAACGGTTGCGCTCTCCACCAGAGAGGACTCCCGCTGGCTTCTGCTGGTCTGGACCTTTAAAACCAA
>JBDLWK010000140.1:0-2620 GCA_039804335.1 Actinomycetota bacterium | reverse complement strand
ATTTGGTGCGGTATTCGGGCCTATGCGTTGGAGACAGTAAATCAATGGCGTTGTAGACTTCAGCCAGGTCAACGTTGACGGACGGGCTATTTTTCAAGGCCCAATCACATTCTAAATTTGGAGTTTCACAATGCGTTTTGGTGTTCTTACAGGTGGCGGAGATTGCCCAGGCCTCAACGGAGTTATCCGCGGCGTCGTAACTAAGGGAATCAAGGATTACGGCTACGAGTTCGTAGGATTCCGTGATGGTTGGAAGGGTCCTCTAGAAGGCCTCACAATGCCTTTGGATCTTGCAACAGTGAAGCCAATCCTCACCAAGGGCGGAACCATTCTCGGTTCATCACGCACCAACCCATTTAAGATCGATGGTGGCGTCGAGAAGATCAAGGCAAACCTCGAAGCACATGGCGTCGATGCGCTTATCGCAATCGGTGGAGAAGATACTCTCGGAGTTGCAACAAAGCTCCACGCACTAGGCGTTAAGGTGATTGGTGTTCCAAAGACAATCGATAACGACCTCAACAATACAGATTTCACTTTTGGATTTGATACATCAGTCAACATTGCAATGGAGGCGATTGATCGCCTTCACACAACTGCAGAGTCACACCACCGCCCATTGATCGTCGAGGTCATGGGTCGCCATGCAGGTTGGATCGCGCTCCACTCAGGTATTGCCGGAGATGCAGCATGCATCTTGGTCCCAGAGGTTAAGTTCTCGGTCGATAAGGTCTGTGAATATGTAAAGTCACGCTTTGAAACTGGAACAGCGCCAATCATCGTTATTGCAGAGGGTGCAATCCCACAAGATGGCGACATGATCGTTAAGGATCAAGAGCTCGATGCATTCGGCCACGTAAAGCTTTCAGGAATCGGCGAATGGCTGGCACAGGAGATTGAGAAGAAGACTGGATACGAAACTCGTTGCACAGTTCTCGGTCATATTCAGCGTGGAGGCACTCCAACTGCTTTCGACCGTGTTCTCTCATCCCGATTTGGCCTTGAGGCGATCACAGCTGCTCACCAGGGTGACTGGGGAACAATGATGGCCCTTCACGGCACCAATATCGTTCACGTCCCATTGGCATCTGCTACAGATGTCTTGAAGACAGTCCCAATCTCTCGCTACGAAGAGGTCTTCTCTTTCTTCGGCTAAGCCCACGAGATAGAGATTAATTACCCCGCACCTTTTCCCTACGAGACTTTAGGCTAACTACATGACATCACTGGATTCGCTCTTTAATGACAGCGCAGTTGCGGCTCAACAACCGAACTGGCCGGGCGGTCCAACTGGCGAGCCGTTAGCTAAGGCAGTGGCAGAGCTGAAATCTCTGCCACCGCTTGTCTTCGCAGGTGAATGTGATGAGCTCAAGGCTCGAATCGCTGATGCGGCAGCAGGTAAGGCATTTTGGCTCCAAGGTGGAGATTGTGCAGAAACTTTTGGATCAGCAACAGCTGATTCAATTCGCAATCGCATCAAGACAATCTTGCAGATGGCAGCAGTCCTTCAATACCAATCTTCATTACCTGTAATCAAGGTTGGGCGTATGGCTGGACAATTCGCAAAGCCTCGTTCAAATGACACAGAGACTCGCAATGGCGTAACTCTTCCTGCCTATCGTGGAGATGCAGTCAATGGGCTCGACTTCACAGAAGAGTCACGTACTCCAGATCCACAGCGTTTGGTAAAGGTTTACAACACATCTGCTGCAACCCTCAACTTAGTTCGCGCATTCACCCAAGGTGGATTCGCCGACCTTCGTCGTGTTCACGAGTGGAACAAGGGCTTCATCAAGGATTCAACATTTGGCGAGAAGTACGAGCAGGTTGCAAATGAGATTGGCCGCGCACTTTCCTTTATGGAGTCAGCCGGTGTTGATCCTAATGAATTCAAGGCAGTTGATTTCTATGCCAGCCATGAAGCGCTCATCATCGAATACGAGAAAGCGCTGACACGTATCGATTCACGTACCGAACTTCCTTACGATGTCTCTGGACACTTCATCTGGATCGGTGAGCGCACCCGTCAGATGGATGGCGCACATGTTGATTTCGCATCAAAGGTCCGCAATCCAATCGGTGTAAAGCTTGGACCAAAGACAACCGTTGAAGATGCGTTGGCTCTCATCGAAAAACTAGACCCAAACCGCGAACCAGGTCGCCTTACATTTATCACTCGCATGGGTGCATCAAAGATTCGCGAAATTTTGCCTGCGCTCGTTGAGGGCGTCACAAAGAGCGGTGCACAGGTTCTCTGGGTCTGCGATCCAATGCATGGCAATACCTTTGAGACTTCAAATGGTTATAAGACGCGTGAATTCGCAGATGTACTCGATGAGGTTCGTGGCTTCTTTGAAGTCCATAAGAAGCTAGGAACGCATCCTGGTGGAATCCATATCGAACTCACAGGTGATGATGTCACTGAGTGCCTTGGTGGAGGAGAGCAGATCTCTGAGAAAGATCTCGAATCTCGTTATGAGACAGCGTGTGATCCACGTCTGAATCACTCACAATCTCTCGAACTTGCCTTCCTCGTAGCTGAGATGCTCCGCGACCGCTAAATCACAATGTCCGAGCTTCTCTCTACGACAATCTCGTCGCCGATTGGAAAGCTCTACCT
>JBDLWK010000139.1:0-2705 GCA_039804335.1 Actinomycetota bacterium | reverse complement strand
GGTGGACTTGGCGCGCAAGATATCGAATGGCTCAATCGTTTGATTAGCGATCTCTCAGGTGAAATGTCGATCCTCATCGTCGAGCACCACATGGATGTTGTTATGTCTGTCTGTGATCGCATCTATGTCCTTAATTTTGGTCAGGTCATCTCATCAGGAACTCCAGATCATGTCCGTAACGATCCAGCGGTAATCACCGCCTACTTGGGAGCTGATGCCAAGTGACTCTCCATGTAGAAAACCTCACTGTTCATCACGGCGCAATTCAGGCGCTGACTGAAGTCTCCTTCGATGTTAAAGCAGGCGAACTCACCGCTGTTATTGGCTCTAATGGAGCAGGTAAATCAACTCTTCTACGCACGCTGTCGGGGCTGAAATCTGCAACAACAGGTACAGCAACATGGAAGGGCCACAACCTCCTTCACGGTAAGGCTGAATCACATGTACGCCATGGCGTTGCACATGTGTCAGAAGGAAAGTCAGTTATTCCAGAGTTATCAGTAGAAGAGAACTTAGATCTCGGTGCTCTGTGGCGCCGCAATAAATCTGAGAGCGCAGCAACTAAGCGTGAAGTATTCGATCTCTTTCCACGACTAGAAGAACGTCGCAAGCAGACGACCGAGACTCTCTCTGGTGGCGAACGACAGATGCTTGCGATTGGTCGCGCACTGATGTCAAAGCCAGAACTTCTCTTGCTCGATGAGCCTTCACTTGGCCTGGCACCACTACTTGTTAAACAGATCTTTGAAGCGATTGTTAACGTCACCAAGCAGTATGGACTCTCTGTCGTTCTCGTTGAACAGAATGCGATGGGAGCACTCAATATCGCCGACTCTGGAATCGTTCTTAATTTAGGTTCGATTGCAACGACTGGTTCTGCGCAAGCTCTATCTTCCGACCCTGCAGTTCGCGCTGCCTACTTGGGATACTAGGGGAGAGCGCCATGTTTCAATTGATTAATACTCTTCTCATTGGCATCACATCTGGTGCTATCTATGCGCTAATGGCGCTATCAATTGTCTTGGTCTGGCGTTCGACTCGCGTCATCAACTTTGCACAAGCCGGTCAAGCTCTGACTTCTACCTTTATTGGTTTTCAAACACTCAAGTATGTTGATTCTTTCTGGATTGCACTTCTGGTAGCGATGATTGGTGGAGCGATAATCTCTGCCCTCATCGAGATCACCTTGATGCGCGTTCTTCTCAAGCATTCAACAAGTGGCGCAATTGCTGGCGTCGCACCGATCATCGCAACGCTTGGACTTCTTGAAGTATTGCAGGCAGTTATTACCTTGATTTGGGGAGGTGCGGATTCACTGATCACCCCACCACTTTCAAATACCGGATTTACCATCGGCTCAAATACCTTGGTCTTCTCGCCGATGAAGTTGGCAATCATTGGCATCGTCGCGCTCCTTCTCGTTCTGCTCTCACTAATTGTGCAGAAGACATCGATCGGACTCTCTCTCCGCGCGGCCGCCTTCTCTCCTGAGCTTGCTCGCTTAGCGGGCGTGCGAGTCGATGCCGTTCGCACATTGGGCTGGGCTCTCTCTGGCGCAACAGGCGCTGTCGCTGGGTTATTACTAGTTGCAAATGGCAATGGATCCTTCTCCACCGCCTCTATGGAGTTCTCACTCCTGCTCATCTCTGGATTTATCGCGGCCGTTATCGGTGGACTAGAAAGCTTGCTCGGTGCAGTAATTGGTGGTCTCGCACTTGGAATCATCACCGCCTTTGTTCTGATGTATATCAGTGACTCACTCTTCTTTATCGCTCCATTTGTAATCTTGCTACTGGTTCTCTTTATCCGCCCGCAGGGCATCCTCGGCAAGAAGGGTGGACGTCGTGCATAAGTCTTCAAAGAAACGCTCACATCAACTTTCAAATAAAGCACGACTACTTATTTTTATCGTGCTCGGATTCTTGATCTACCTTTTAAGCAATAACGTTGATGAACTCCGCGTCTATCAAGGTGCGCAGGTCGCTTTCTACGTTGTTGGCATCGCATCAATCATTCTTCTCACCGGATACTCGGGCCAAGTCTCACTCGGACAGGGTGCGCTCTTAGGTGTCGGCGGTTATGCAGCTGCGCTATCGCATCTCAATTGGAAACTTCCTATACCGGTGACATTTGCAGTTGCAATTCTTGCCGCTGCAGGTGCTGGTGCACTTCTCGGAATCGCAGCAGCACGTTTATCGGGACCATACCTTGCAGGTGCAACACTTGCACTAGCAGTCGGTCTTCCATCGATTGCAAATCAATTCACCGCACTCGGTGGCGAGCAGGGTCTCTTCTTCGATGTTGGATTCCCACCAGAATCACTCGGTGAAGAGTTCACCCAATACAAGTGGTTCTTCTGGATCGCATCCCTTGCTACCTTGATTACAATTTTTTGGTTACAAAATGTTATGAGATCTCGCTACGGCCGTACCTGGAAGGCGATTCGTGGCAGCGAAGTTGCGGCAGAGCTCGCTGGAGTCAATATTGCACGCGCAAAAGTGCTCGCTTTCACCCTTAGCGCCGGTTTAGCGGGCCTTGCAGGGGCTTTATTGGCTATGACTATCGGCACAGTCTCACCGAGCGCCTTCCCATTGGCCCTCTCATTTTCTTTGCTTACAGGTGCGGTTCTCTCTGGCGTAACTACCCTCGGAGGCGTCATGATTGGGGCAGTGACTCTGGTCGCTCTACCCGAGATCGTCGGAACG
>JBDLWK010000138.1:0-2751 GCA_039804335.1 Actinomycetota bacterium | reverse complement strand
TCTTGGCACAGCATTCCAATTAGCGAACTTCATCCGCGATATCGGTGAAGATATCGATCGTGGTCGCATCTATATGCCGCTCGATGATTTAACTCGCTTTGGTGTATCAGAGGAGATGTTGCTTAAGCGTCAGTTAACTCCAAAAATCATCGAAGCGATCAAGTATCAAATTGCTCGTGTGCGAGATCTTCAGGATAAAGCTGAGGCAGGTATTCAATATCTCGATCCAATTTCACGCCCATGTATTCGTGCTGCCAGTGAGCTCTATTGCGGAATCGTCGATGAGATTGAGGCCAATGGCTATGACATCTTCAAGAAGAGAGCGACCACATCGACCTGGCGCAGAGCGCGAGTAGCCGGAATTGCTTTTATCCAGACTCTTTTCCTTCGTATGCGCTAGAGTTTTCACCACGGGAGCCACGGTGGCTGAGAGGAACTCATTTCAGAGTTCGACCGTTTGACCAGTTCGGTAATGCGAACTGAGAATGTTTGAGGGTATATATGTCTTCCATCTTCTTTACCGCCTGGGGCTATGAAGTCTCCTATCTTGAATTCGTTGCCGCGGTTGCATCTTTTATCGGCGTCGGCCTTGGAATTACCGGTAAGAGAATCACCTGGCCATGGTGGGCGCTCAGCAGCGTGCTCTACGGAGTCTTCTTCCTTCAATTCGATCTCTATGCAAGTGCGGCCCTGCAATTAGTCTTTATCGCAGCAGCTATCGCTGGTTGGTTCGGTTGGGAGGCAACTGGCGCTAAACCTGGCTCGCTCTCACTTGAACTTCGCTTGATCACCATCGTTGCAATAATGGCTGCAACTGCACTTTTAGTTCCAGTACTAACCGACTTAGGAGCAACTGCAGCGCTTCCAGACACTCTCCTTCTCTTTGGAAGTTTGGCAGCGCAAATCCTGATGGTCTACGAGAAGTATGAGAATTGGGTCTTGTGGTTAATCGTTGATGCTGGTTATGTCGCCCTCTACGCATCTCAAGGTCTGCTCTTCACTACAGTTCTCTACATCGCATTTACGATCATGGCTGGATTGGGATGGAGAACTTGGTATGGAACTCACCGCCGCGCTCTTTGATCTATGTAAAAGTTCGACTAGACCAATCATTGCAATAGATGGTCCTGCCGGCGCTGGTAAGACAACGCTGGCCGGACATCTCAGTTCTGCTTTATCGCTGAAATATAAATGCACCACTCTTCATATGGATGATCTCTACAACGGTTGGGAGAACGCCTTCGACCACCATCTGAGCGATGCCCTGATCGGTGCATGCAGAGCTCATCAGAAATCACAGAAGTTCTCCCTCTCGCGATACAACTGGAGCAGTGGTGAATATGGCCCTGCCGAAGAGATCTCCCAATCAGATTTACTTATCCTTGAAGGCGTGGGTTCGATGCAGAACGCTATTCGCCCGCTATTGAGCGCTTCAATCTGGATAGATATTGAAGCTCGGGCCGGATTAGCGAGAGTCCTTGTACGTGATGGCGAAGGTATTTCACAGCAGATGACGGATTGGTTGATTTTGCAAGAGCAACACTTTCGTGAGAATGACTCACAGAAGGCAGCTGATTTCGTTCTCAGTAACTAGAATCCCCACGTGTCAGATCTCAGCGGCGAACTCATTGACGGGCGCTATCAACTCATTCGCCAGGTAGCCAATGGCGGAATGGCGAGCATCTACGAGGGCTTCGACACTCGCCTTGATCGCAAAGTTGCAGTCAAGATTATGCATCCACATCTTGCACAGGATGAACAATTCGTTGAGCGCTTTATCCGAGAAGCAAAGGCTGCCGCCGCTCTCTCACACCCCAATATTGTTGCAGTCCAAGATCAGGGTTGGAACCAGAGCGGAACCCCTGCTGTCTTTATTGTGATGGAGCTCGTTGAAGGTCACACCTTGCGTGAATATCTTCATGAACAAGGTCGCCTCTCATATCGAGATGGAATTCGCTTCCTCTTGCCCGTCTTAAGTGCACTCGCTGCCGCGCACAAGCAGGGCATCGTCCACCGAGATATCAAGCCTGAAAATATCTTGGTCTCCAAAGAGGGACGAATCAAAATTGCAGATTTCGGATTGGCCAAAGGTCCGCTTCTTGGTACAACGATGACCGTTGAATCTAGTGTCATCCTAGGTAGCGTCTCTTACCTATCCCCAGAGCAGGTCCAACGCGGTATTGCAGATTCACGATCTGATGTTTATGCAGTTGGCATTACCGCCTTTGAAATCTTCACTGGGAAGAAGCCTTATGACGGCGCGGAACCGATTCAAATAGCCTACATGCATGTCAATGAACGCGTTCCACGTATCAGTTCGATTGTTAGAGATATTCCCGCAGAGCTCGATGAATTGATCTACCGCGCGACAGCTGCAGATCCAGATGAGCGTCCTCGTGATGCAGGTGAGTTCCATGCCCTCCTTGCCGCTATCAACTCTCGCCTTAATCCAAAAGAGAATCAACTCAGCCTGGAACTCGATATCCCAATTCAGCCGATGCGCCCCAAGCGGGAAGTGAAATCACTTCGTAAACGCATCAAGGAAGCGACCACTCAGATTCCTGCAGTTGAGAAGTCCGAACCAGTTGTCGTTGAAAGAGAGACCACAGCGCAGGTTGCAAAACGCAAGAAGGTAAGTAAGCGGGTACGTCGAAATCGATATATTGCAGCTGGTCTTGCGGTCGCGCTTGGAATCTCTGGATGGTGGGTCCTTATTGGACCTGGCTCACGAGTTGTCGTTCCCTCAACGGT
>JBDLWK010000137.1:0-2757 GCA_039804335.1 Actinomycetota bacterium | reverse complement strand
GCCAAGTTCTTCCCCAGCTACAGTAAAGATAAAGTCGGTCTGCTGTTCTGGAACAAAGCGACCATTTGTTTGTGGTCCATCAAATAAACCTGTTCCCAGTAATCCACCTGAGCCAACGGTGATGCGTGCTTGGCGCAGTTGATAACCAGAACCCTGTGCATCGGCATTGGGATCGACGAAAGCTTGTAGACGTTTTACTTGGTAATCACTGATGACGCCAGCTTTAGTGGCAACAATTCCACCGGCAACTGCCAAGATCAAAAGCCCCGCCACCCACTTCACCGGTGCACCTGATACGGCCAAAATCGCAACCACTGATGCGCTAATAATGAAGACTGTTCCCATATCTGGTTGTAGCAAGATTAGAAGAATTGGAAGCGCGGCAATTGCTAGCGCGCGAAGAATATCTTTTGTCGTTGGTTCATCCGAGTCATGGCTACGTTCTGAAAGCAACATCGAAAGCCCAACAATGATTGAGATTTTCGCAAGCTCTGCAGGTTGAATTTGGAATCCACCTGGAAGTGGAATCCACGCCTGTGCGCCATTTACCTCAGCGCCAAGACCCGGAATCAATACAAAGGCAAGACCGAGTACGCCGAAACCCCACAAGATTGGCGTGTAAGCGCGAAGGAGACGGTAATCAATCACCGTGGTTCCCCATGCAAGCATGAGGCCAATCACGATATTGATGACGTGGCGCTTGAGGTAATACTGCGGATCAAGTCCATTTGCAGCATACCAATCACGTGTTGCTGCATAGACAAGCAAGGTGCCGATAAAGAGCAAGATTGAAACTGCGACGGTAAGAACTGGATCAAATCCAGCAAATGCTGATTGGCGACGGGCTTTGCGATAGGGATTGCGATAGAGAAGTGAACTCATTTCTTCTTCTCCCCCGCAGGTCGTGTGGCTGGTGAAATCTTTGGAAGTTTAGTTGGCGGCTTTCCAGATGGGAACAAGACTGCCTCTGGGTCGACCTTATTTCCCTTCACGCCGAAGAGAGTCTCGTAAATCTTGCGAACACCAAGACCAGATGTGCTCGCACCAAAACCACCTTGGCTGACCATCATGACTGCGACATATCGAGGATTGGCTTCCGGGGCAAAGGCTGCATACCAAGACGAGTCATCCTTCAAGCGCCCATTGGGGTTTTTGCCGAAGACCTGAGCAGTTCCTGTCTTACCTGATGTTGCAACTGGGAAACCTGCGAAGACTCCAGCTGATGTACCAGAGAGAGTTACTTCATGAAGTGAATCATGCAAGAAGGCAATCATCTCTGGTGAAACACCAATATCACCAAGCGATTCTTTCTCGTAAGTCTTGATCACCTTACCGGTGTTGGAGATAACTGCCTTTGCAATTGTTGGCTTCCAGATAGTTCCGCCGTTAGCAATTGCTCCATACATCTGCGCCAACTTAATTGGCGTGATGACGGTATCTCCCTGACCGATAGAGAAGTTAACGGCATCGCCGGCGCGGACCTTATCGCCATCAATGCAATTCTCTTTTGCCAATTGAATCAAGAACGGGGTCTGCTGCGCTTTTGTGGTGCGCTCTACATAGTTGCAGTAGAAATCCTTATTCTGTTCATACCAGGCCTTGCGCCAATCGCGATCGGCAAGGCGACTCTTTGATTCAGAAGGAAGATCAACACCTGTCTTCTCGCCCATCTGAAAACGCTTTGCTGCATTAAAGAAATAGTCGTTGGCGCTTGATTTTGGCTTTAATCCGCCATCGCGGAGCCATTCATCGAATGCGATGCGATACCAGATCGTGTCACACGAGACCGCCATTGCTTTCTTCATAGAGAGCACGCCTTGTGACTTAGATTCGAAGTTATTAAAGACTCGAGTACCGACTTCAACTGTTGCTGGGCAGTCATATGACTTCTTCATTGAATATCCAGCATCGCTGGCAGCAATTGCTGAGAGCGGCTTAAAGGTAGAACCTGGTGCGTAGAGTCCCTGAAGTGCGCGGTTGAGTGCAGGCACACCAGTCTTTTCCGCAAAGAGATTCTTAGCTTCTTGGACGGTAAGCCCGGTTTCAAATGCGTTGGGATCAAAAGTTGGATAAGAAGCAATTGCAAGGATCTGGCCGTTCGTTGAATCCATTACGACCGCTGCTCCACCATCGGCATAGCGACCAGCTGCTTTCGCGCGTCGCACTGCATCGGCAAGTGCTTTCTCAGCAGATGCTTGCAGACGGATATCGATACTGGTCACAAGGTGATTTCCAGGAATTGGTTTTGTATTTTGGCTAGTGCTTGTCACTGCTTCTTTACGATCAACAATGACAGTCTTGATACCTGGCGTTCCGCGTAGGTATTCGTCATATTGAATTTCAAGTCCCGCTTTACCGATTGATTCAGATCTAAAGTAAGAACGCCCACCTGCACCAGATAAGTCGTAGTCGGTGAGCGGTCCGACATAACCAAGTACATGCGCGCCGTTTACGCCAGCAATTGCTGGGTAGTTACGAATTGCTATTGGCGTGGCTGAAATTCCTGGAAACTTATCGGAGCGCTCAACAATTTGAAGTGCGATCTGAGGGTCGGCTTCTTTTGTAATTGGAATAGGTTGGAATCTGGAGCCAGTCCAACATCCAGCTTTCTTGCCCTTAGGTAGCTCACCACAGAGTCGAGTGCGCTGCCATACGTCGGCAAAGTTAAGTGAAAGCAGCTCTGAAAGATCACGTAGCGCTTTGTAACCTTTATCTTCTTGCTTATCGATCTTGGTGCGATCTACAGTGATAGCCAGG
>JBDLWK010000136.1:0-2826 GCA_039804335.1 Actinomycetota bacterium | reverse complement strand
ACCAATCACTGCCGGAACATCAATCAAAATTGTCAAGGTTGGATACAAGGTCTCTGTTGCCCATCGGCTAATACGTGCGACCTCTGCTGGAATGAGAACTCGACCTGCACCTTGATATGCAATTGAAGAATCCATATAGCGATCATTGATTACCACTTCGCCGCGAGCAAGTGCTGGACGGATAACAGATTCAACGTGGTCTGCGCGATCTGCTGCATAGAGCAACGCCTCGGCGCGCGGACTGATGGTGCCGGTCTCATGGCCTAATAAAATCTTACGAAGTTCTTTACCGAGCGCAGTTCCACCTGGTTCAAATGACAAGGTCACCGTTTCACCTTCTTGGCGTAACCACTCAGCAAGTAACTTAGATTGTGTTGACTTTCCTGTGCCCTCGCCGCCTTCGAAGGAGATAAAGATTCCCTCTGTCGATTGTCCGGTGATTGCACCGAGCTCGCCCTGCATTGCAGAGAGAACATCTGACCATAAGGAAACTTGTGGGCGGTCCTTCATCTGTCGGTAAGAGAGAACACCGATCAGCAAACCAATAAATCCTGCGATCAAGATTGTGATCTGTGCGCCGTTATATTGAAGGCGGACGTTATAGAAATCGTAGGTAAGGGTGCCGATTGTTGCTGCAATGATTGGTGCAATCGCAAGAACTGCCACCAAAGTAATACGAATCAATGACTGTACGAAGGCAAATGTGCGGCCACGGACCTCGTTATTAACCTCCATGCCGAGCATGGTGAAGCCGGTAACCCAGCAGATTCCGCTAAAAGCACCGAGAATTACCACGATAAAGATAGAGATAACAAGGTTGGCAATCAGTGCGAGCAAGATCAGAAAGAAGCCAGCAACAGCCAATGAAGCGCCGAATAAACGGCGGCGAGAGAATTGTGCAAAAACCTTTGGGCCAAAGCCAATACCGAGAGCAAGACCGGTAAAGACGGCAGCGAAGAGAACGCCATATGCAGCATCACCACCGCCGAGGTCAACGACAAATGTTCGTGCCAAACCGATTACTGCGCCAGCTGCAGAGAATGCGCCGACCATACCGACAATCAGACCGCGGATAATCTTTGATGAAGAAACTGCCTTCCAGCCTTCAATCAGAGACTTACCAATGTTTTCATCGGCGCCACCGGCAGAGGCAGATCCTTTAGGAATCTCATGGAGGCCGCGAATTGTCCATGCAGCGTAGAAGAAGCTAAAGCCGTTGATGTAGAGCGCGATATATACAGAGTCGGTGGGAATCAGTGGGCTAATTGCAGCGAGCGCGCCACCGAAGAGTGAGAGAAGCGAGAAGAGAACAGCGGCAATCGGCGCTGTTCCATATGCAGCCAATAATGAAACTTGGTTTGCATTCTCTAACTTATCTTTTGGAACTAGGTTGGGAACGGATGCTTCTTTTGCTGGTGACCAGAAGAGCGTTAGACACTCAACCAAGATCATCGCGGTATAGAGCCAGAAATATGTATGAACAATTGGGATAGAGATATAGAGCGCACCACGCAAGAGATCCATGCTCACCATCAAGCGGCGGCGATCAAAGCGATCTGCGATTACTCCGGCTAACGGTCCGAGAAATACTGCCGGCAAGAGACGCGCGATAAAGACGCCGGCGATTGCAAAGTTTGCAGTTGCATAGGAGCCACCGGAGAGTTGCGCCGCCATCGCAGTTGTTGCAAGGAGGCCGAGCCAATCGCCGATTGATGAGAAGACCATCGAGTTCCAGAGCTTGCGAAAGGCTGGAATAGCCAAGACGCCACGGGTCTCCTGCTGCTTTGGGGCGGCAGGGTGTGGAAGGCCTTGAGTCATAAGGGCAGTCTATCGGGGCTCGATTGCGCGTAGATATGCGGTGAATAGTCAGGATTTATAGGGAGAACTACTTTAAGTAGCACATTTCATAGATGTGCTACTTTTCTTTCATGACTACAGCGAAGAAGAAGTCGAAGTCGCCGGTTATTGCAAAGAAGGTGGCACCTGCGAAAAAGGCTGCATCGATTGCCGAGGAAGAGATTGAATATCAAATTGGGATCCGTGAACTTCGTCAGGATGCCTCTCGCGTCATCGCACTTGTCGAGAGTGGTGCAAGCATCACGATTACCAAGCATGGAAAACCTGTAGCGACCATTAATCCACCAAAGAAAAGTAAGTTAGATATTTTGATTGAACGTGGTGCGATTACCCCTGCAACAAAGAAGATTGATCTTCGCACATGGAGGCCTAAGGCTGGAGTCGCGCCGCAAGAGTTGATGGATGCAATTCGCCGTGAACGCGAAGAAGAGCGCTATTGAAGTTCTACCTTGATAGCTCTTTTATCATTGAGCTGGTACATGGCCAACCAATCGCTACCGCAATCATCTCTCAATTAGATGGAGATCTCTTCACATCAAAACTTGGTCGCGTAGAAACTATAAGAACGATAATGAAGAGAGATGTCTCCTGGTTAGATGATGCTTTATCCGCTCTAAAGAGTATCTCTTTGATAGCACTCGATGATGAAGTACTTAAATTAGTTGAATCCTACGGAAGCGAAATAACTCTCAAGACATCCGATGCCATTCATCTGGCGTCAGCTCAAATGCTCCTAGGCGAAAATGACTGGTTAGTGACCCTCGACAGGCAGATGGCAGCCAATGCTAAGAAGCTTGGGTTGCAAGTTATTACTTCTTAGCTGCAGCTTTCTTCTTTGTCGCAGCCTTCTTCACAACTTTCTTCGTCAAAGTTGGTGGCTTATCGCCCGCCTTCTTTGGCGCCGCTTTCTTCCGTGATTTCTTTGGAGATGGACCGTTCTCCGCCTCCCAGGCGCGACGACCAGCAAGA
>JBDLWK010000135.1:0-2833 GCA_039804335.1 Actinomycetota bacterium | reverse complement strand
GCAAAGGAGCGCTTACGTGTCTTCAGGACAAGATTTTGGTGCAAATGATTGGCTCGTTGAAGAAATGTACGAGCGTTATCAAGCAGATCCATCTTCAGTGCCTGCAGAGTGGGTGACTTACTTCCAGAACAATCCGCAAGCTGGTGCACCAGCTGCAACACCAAGTGCGGGCGTTCCACCAACACCGAAACCTGTTGTGGCTCCAAATATTTCAATGCCTGGTGCAAACGCGCCAGTTCAAGCTCCTGTTGTTGCAGCTCCAGTTCAGCCCGCACCAGTGGTCGCAGCGCCCGCACAAACACAACCTGTTGTCCGTGAAGTTGCCGCAGCACCATCAACTCCAGCACAAGCAGATGTAAAGCCAGCTCCAACTCTTGCCTCTCCTAGCGCATCAACTATGGAACCTCTTCGTGGTGTTGCCGGTCGCGTTGTGCAATCAATGGAAGCGTCGCTGACGGTTCCTACTGCGACATCAGTGCGCGCAGTTCCCGCGAAGTTGATGATCGATAACCGCATTGTTATTAATAACCACCTTGCTCGCGGTCGCGGAGGAAAAGTTTCTTTCACTCACATCATCGCTTATGCAATGATCAAGGCAATCCGCCAGATGCCAGAGATGAATGCATTCTTCGGTGAGGTTGATGGAAAGCCTGCAGTCGGAAAGCCTGCGCACATCAACCTCGGTATTGCTATCGATTTAGCTAAGCCAGATGGAACACGTCAGCTCTTGGTACCTTCTATTAAGGGTTGCGAAGCTCTCGACTTCGGTCAGTTCTGGGTTGCCTACGAAGAGGTTGTGAAGAAGGCTCGTACCGGAACGCTGACTGTTGAAGATTACGCAGGCACAACTGTTTCACTGACAAACCCAGGAACAATCGGAACAGTTCACTCTGTTCCACGTCTTGTTCAGGGTCAAGGCCTCATCATGGGCGTTGGCGCAATGGACTATCCAGCTGAATTCCAAGGTGCTTCAGAGGCAACTCTTGCACGTATGGCGATCAGCAAGGTCCTTACTCTGACAAGCACTTACGATCACCGCGTTATTCAAGGTGCTCAGTCCGGTGACTTCCTTCGTCGTATTCATGAACTACTTCTCGGCGCAGAAGGTTTCTATGACGAAATCTTTACCGCGCTTCGTATTCCATACGAGCCAATTCGTTGGGCTGCAGATTTTGCAGTTACCAAGGATTCAGAGATCGATAAGACAGCTCGCGTTCAGCAATTGATCTCCGCGTATCGCACATGGGGCCACCTGATGGCAGATACAGATCCGCTTGTTTACCGTCAACGCACACATCCGGATCTTGATGTGCAGACACATGGACTTACTCTGTGGGATCTCGATCGCGAATTTGCAACAGGCGGATTTGGTGGAAAGGCATTCCTTCCACTTCGCAAGATTCTCGGATTACTTCGCGATACATACTGCCGATCAGTTGGCGTTGAGTACATGTATATCTCAAACCCTGAAGAGCGTAAGTGGTTCCAAGATAACCTTGAGAAGAAGTTTGAAAAAGTCGATCGTGATGAGCAGTTGCGTATATTGCGCAAGCTCAATAGCGCCGAAGCGTTTGAATCCTTCTTGCAGACTAAGTTCGTTGGTCAGAAGCGCTTCTCACTTGAAGGCGGCGAATCTGTAATTCCTCTGACAGATGCAATCGTTTCAGCAGCTGCAGAGCGCGGACTCGATGAGGTATGTATCGGTATGCCACACCGTGGTCGCCTTAACATGCTCGCCAACATTGCAGGAAAGTCATCTGGACAGATCTTCCAAGAGTTCCAGGGGCACTATGCCGAGAACGAAGTTCATGGCTCAGGCGATGTGAAATACCACTTGGGTACAGAGGGCGTCTTCACTGCAGCATCTGGTGCTCAGACAAAGATTTATCTTGCTGCTAACCCATCACACCTTGAGGCTGTAAACCCAGTACTTGAAGGCATCGTCCGCGCCAAGCAGGACCGCCTCAATAACAAGGGCGCTTACTCTGTCCTTCCTATTCTCTTGCACGGCGATGCTTCATTCGCAGGTCAAGGTGTAAATATGGAGACTCTCCAGCTTTCAGGCCTTGCCGGATATCGCACCGGTGGAACAATTCACATTGTTATCAATAACCAAGTTGGATTTACAACTTCTCCTCATGCATCACGTACAGCGCGATATTCAACAGATATTGCAAAGATGATTGAAGCGCCTGTCTTCCATGTCAACGGAGATGATCCAGAGGCATGTGTTCGTGTTGCACAACTTGCATTCGAATACCGTCAGGCCTTTAAAAAGGATGTTGTCATTGACATGGTTTGCTACCGTCGTCGCGGACACAATGAAGGTGACGAGCCAGCATTCACACAGCCGCTGATGTACAAGTTGATTGGTGCAAAGCGCACAACTCGTACTCTCTACACAGAGGCGCTCGTTGGTCGCGGCGACATCACTCCTGAAGAAGCGCAGCAAGTTCAAGCTGAGTACCAGGCTGAGCTTGAAGCTGTCTTTGCTTCAGTTAATAATCATGTTCCTGATCACGATCCAAACTTTAAGCCTCCTGTTGCACCTGCTGCTGAAGCAATTGCGACTGCAATCTCTGAGCCACTCGCTCGTGAGATTGCTGCAACTCAGGTTGCAACACCAGAAGGATTCACACTTCATCCAAAGATGGCTCCACAGTTGGCCAAGCGCCCAGAGATGCTCAACGATGGCACTATCGACTGGTCTATGGGAGAGCTCCTCGCATTCGGTTCAATCTTGAAGGAAGGCCATCCAATTCGTTTGGCTGGACAAGATTCACGTCGTGGAACATTCTCAAACCGTCACGCAGTGATTGTTGATTCCGAGAAT
>JBDLWK010000134.1:0-4410 GCA_039804335.1 Actinomycetota bacterium | reverse complement strand
TCTCTGAGGATAAACGGATTTCGCTCACGAGTATCAGCCTTCCTGGTCGTTGCTTGGAGCTGAAGCTGCTGCTTCAGCTGACTTGGTGCCTGGGCGCTTGCGCAGTACCCAACCTATTACATTTCGCTGCTTCGCACGACCAACGCCCATGGCGCCGGCTGGAACATCTTCAGTAATGACAGATCCGGCAGCTGTGTAGGCGCCATCTCCAATGGTGACGGGGGCAACAAGCATGCTGTCGCTTCCGATACGGACATGATCTCCTACAGTTGTCTGGTGCTTCTCAACGCCATCGTAATTAACAAAGATAGTTGCGGCGCCAATATTGGTGCCCTCACCGATGGTTGCATCTCCAACATATGAGAGGTGTGGCACCTTTGAACCTTCGCCAAGTGTTGAGTTCTTCATCTCAACGAATGCACCTGCGCGAGTATTAGCAGCTAATCTGGTGCCTGGGCGTAAATATGTGAATGGACCAACGCTTGCATTCTCGCCAATCACAGCAGCTGTTGCATGTGACTCTTTAATCTCAGCACCAGAAGCAACATCGCAATCTACTAAGTAGGTACGTGGTCCAATGACCGCGCCAGTTGCGATAGTTGATTTTCCACCAATTACCGTGCCAGGCAAGAGAGTGACATCTTGAGCGATTGTTACCTCAACGCCTACCCAGGTTGTTGTCGGATCGACAATCGTGACTCCAGAGCGCATTAACTTTTCATTTGTACGATCGCGCAAGAGCGCTTCTGCCTCTGCTAATTGCACACGATCATTAACACCAAGCGTCTCTGTGAAATCATCGATGCAGACAGCTGCAATCTTTCCGCCTTCATTACGGAGAATCTCGATAACATCGGTGAGATAGAGCTCGCCCTGAGCATTATCGTTACGCAACTTTCCAATTGCGCCGACTAGCTTTACTGCATCGAATGCATAGACGCCAGAGTTGATCTCTTCGATAGCCTTTTCAGACTCGTCGGCATCTTTCTCTTCAACGATCCGAAGAAGCGCTCCATCATCTCCGCGGATGATGCGGCCATATCCTGTTGGCTCTGGGTGTTCGGCAGTTAATACTGAGGCGGTAAAACCCCCGGCGTGATGGCCTGCTAAGAGTGCAGCGAGAGAATCGCCGGTGAGCATTGGGGTATCGCCAGCGAGAATCAATATCGTTCCGGTTGGAGTGAGGTCAGCGAGCGCCAATTGCGCTGCATGGCCCGTTCCACCACGGTGCTCTTGAAAGACGGTTGTGACCTGAGGGGCGATCTCAGCGAGGTGGGCTTCAACCTTCTCGCGACCTGATCCGACAACAACGCGAAGGTGCTTTGGGTTGAGAGTTTCGCAGGCGGCGAGAACATGTCCCAATAGTGAGCGACCAGCAATTGCGTGGAGAACCTTAGGAGTCTGCGACTTCATTCGCGTGCCTTCGCCCGCAGCAAGAATGACTACGGTGTCGAGGCTCATGGATGCAGTCTACCGTCTGATGGCTCCGCCTCTTCGATTGGCGGATTCATTAATTGCTCCGCCTCTTCGATTGGCGGGCAATGCTTTGCTCCGCCTCTTCGATTGGCATCCTGGACCCTGGGCTTCAAAGGCCCATGTGCTAGCCACTACACAATGGCGGAACCTATATTCTCCCTTATCACCGCCTGACTTTCCAAACTGAAGGCGCTCACATCAATCTCAGATAGCCTTGCCCGCATGGCGCAGAACGAAGATCATCGCGACGAGGTCGACCGCCTTATCGCTGCCTGGAAGCGCGAGCGACCTGATGCAGACCTCTCCCCTTTGGCGATTCTTAGCCGTATTACCCGTATCTCGCGCCACCTCGATTTAGCCCGCAGAGATGCCTTTGCCGAACTCGATACCTGGGGCTTTGATGTTCTTGCAGCTCTGCGGCGAGCAGGTGACCCACATACTTTGTCGCCAAGTCAGTTGATGCAAGAGACGATGGTGACGAGCGGAACAATGACTAATCGCCTAGATCGATTAGAGGAGCTCAAACTCATCAATCGCCAATCAGATCCAAATGATGGGCGCGGCTCTCTGGTTTCACTTACTCCGCTTGGAATGAAGAAGGTCGATGAAGCCCTTGATCAATTGATTAAGAACGAACGTGCATTCCTAACAGATCTCAATAAAGACGAGCAGGAAGAGCTTGCAGATTTATTAAGTCGCCTCGCTGCAAATTTCGATACTGAATCCGAGTAAATTTTTTCAGATAACTCGCGCGCCGTGAACAGGACCGGTTGCACGCGCAACACTTCCCACTACACCGCTTGCTGTTAATGCAACTGCGAGATCGAGTCCGGCTTCTTCATCTGCAACTAAGAATGCGACTGTTGGACCTGAACCCGAAACGATTGCACCGAGTGCGCCATAATCGCGACCTACCTCAAGTACGAGTTCGAGCGCTGGGCGAAGCGAACAGGCTGGACGTTGCAGATCATTTGTGAGCGCACTTCCAACGAGCTCTGGATTTGCCGAGAGCAGAGCCTGCATCAGGGCATCGCTTACCTTGGGGTCGGCTACTTGAAGTTCTGCCCGCATTCGATCGCACTCAGCATAGACGGCAGGGGTAGAGAGCCCGACGGTTGATAGCGCAAAGACCCAGTGATAGGTGCCACGAGAGAGCGCTGCAGTGAGCTGATCTCCGCGACCAGTACCAACGGCGGTGCCACCGGCAATCATGAATGGGACATCGCTACCTAGTTGGCTTGCGAGCTCGAGTAACTCTTCACGCGTCGCTTCTAATTTATAGAGCGCATCCATAGCGACAAGAGTTGCCGCAGCATCTGCAGATCCACCAGCCATGCCACCTGCAACAGGAATCGATTTCTTTACCTCGATATGAACATCGACATCGAGATCAAATTTTTCACCAATCAGGTGGGCAGCTTTGACTGCAAGATTTGTTGCATCCTCTGGAACGCCATGTGTTTGTTCGCCAGTGATTGAAATCGTCACACCGCTACCGGGATGGGACTTTGTAATAGTGACATCATCAAAGATAGAGACGGCCTGGAAAACTGAGACGAGATTGTGATAACCATCAGCCTCGCGTGGACCGACAGAGAGCTGCAAGTTAACCTTTGCAGGTACTCGAACGGTTACTGAGTTAAGAGCCACGTTACGAGCCTATCTCTTTCAACTTTAATTCGTGCTCTGCGATGGCAACAAAGGCGGAGATATCAAGTGCCTCACCGCGCAGAGTTGGATCAATCCCTGCGCCACTTAAGACACTCTCAGCAGGTGCAGATCCACCATAGCGAGATGAGAGCGCTGAGCGGAGCATCTTTCTCCGTTGCGCAAAGGCAAGGTCAATAATTGCAAAGGTGCGAAGGCGAAGGGCTTCATCACCTGGTGTTGCGCGACGCGTAAAGGATACGAGCTTCGATTCAACGTTAGGAACCGGCCAGAAGATTTGGCGTGAGACAACTCCAGCACCTGTGACATCGGCCCACCATGCAGCTTTTACGCTAGGTACGCCGTACTCCTTCGTTGAAGGATGTGCAGCTAAACGATCTGCAACTTCTGCCTGCACCATAACAACACCGGTGCGAAGCGTAGGAAAGCGCTCGAGCATATGAAGAAAGACTGGAACAGAGACGTTATAGGGCAAGTTTGCAATCAAGACAGTGGGATCTATCGGTAGTGAATCAATTTGCAACGCATCTTTATTGATGACCGTTAACTTTTCAGGATTATCAGAATGTTTCGCAGCTGTAATTGGAAGTTGATCCGCTAATCGCTTATCAATCTCTACAACAACTACTGCCTTGGCTTCCTGCATCATCGCCAAGGTAAGTGAACCAAGACCAGGACCAATCTCTAGTGCTACATCATCTGGTTGCACACCGGCAGTTCGGACAATTTTGAGACAGGTATTGCCATCATGAACAAAGTTCTGACCGAGTGATTTAGATGGCTTGAGGTCGAGGGCGGCTGCTAGCTCACGAATCTCGGCTGCACCGAGGAGGCTCATGCGAATGACCCGAAGACTCGTTCGGTGTTCTTTGAGAGCGCGTCACATAGCTCTGCCAAATCTTCGCCGCGCTCTGCCGCCATCGCTCGAACAATCGTCGGGATCTGAGCCGGGGTGTTCTGCATGCCACGGTGAGGAGTAGGTGCCAAGAATGGTGAATCTGTCTCCACTAATAACTGGCTATGTGGGACCAGCTTCACCGCTTCACGCAGGGCCGGGGCGTTCTTAAATGTCATCGTGCCAGCAAAAGAGAGGATGTATCCGCGCTCGATACAGGTCTTTGCCATCTCAACGTCACCTGAGAAGCAGTGAAATACCGTCTTCTCTGGGGCTCCGACTTCGAGGAGAACTGAGAGCACGTCATCATGTGAGTCGCGATCATGGATGACGAGCGCCTTATTGGTCTTCTTAGCTAATTCGATATGCCA
>JBDLWK010000133.1:0-2865 GCA_039804335.1 Actinomycetota bacterium | reverse complement strand
GCGCCTTGTTCGCGGCAGAGCATGCGAAAAGGGGCATTGGTGATTCCTGCCATCGGAGCGAGTACAACAGGTGGATCTACCTGATGTACTCCGTCCCGAAGCGGAAGTGCAAGTGGCTTTAACAAGTGGTTACTAGCAACCCAATAGCTTTGGAGCGAGCCATGACTCAACCTGATCGATTGAGATGCGCTCCTGCTCCATAGTGTCGCGGTCGCGAATTGTTACTGCATTGTCATCAAGCGTTTCGAAGTCGACTGTGATGCAGTAGGGAGTTCCGATTTCATCTTGGCGGCGGTAACGACGACCAATTGCACCTGAATCATCGAAATCGATATTCCAGTTCTTACGCAATTGTGCTGCGAGGTCACGTGCCTTAGGAGATAGATCGGCGTTACGTGAAAGAGGAAGAACTGCAGCCTTTACCGGTGCAATGCGGTGATCAAACTTCATCACAGCGCGCTTCTCCATCTCGCCCTTGGCATTTGGAGCTTCATCTTCGGTGTAGGCATCCATCATGAATGTCAGGGCACAGCGATCTACACCTGCTGCAGGCTCAATAACGAATGGTGTCCAGCGCTCATTCTTCTCTTGATCAAAGTAAGAGAGGTCCTTACCTGATGCAGCAGAGTGAGCTTTGAGGTCGAAGTCGGTGCGATTAGCAATGCCTTCGAGCTCGCCCCACTCAGTTCCGTTAAATTCAAACTTATATTCAATATCTGTGGTGCCCTTTGAGTAGTGAGATAACTTCTCTTTCGGGTGCTCGAAGAGGCGAAGGCGCTCTGGATTAATCCCGAGATCCTTGTACCAATTGAGGCGAGTCTCAATCCAATACTTATGCCACTCTTCATCTGTTCCAGGAACAACGAAGAACTCCATCTCCATCTGCTCGAATTCACGAGTTCGGAAGATGAAGTTTCCTGGTGTGATTTCATTACGGAATGACTTACCAATCTGACCAATACCAAATGGCGGCTTCTTACGTGATGTTGTCATCACCTGATCGAAGTTGATAAAGATTCCCTGAGCTGTCTCTGGACGAAGGTATGCAAGACCTGATTCATCTTCTACCGGGCCGAGGTATGTCTTCAACATTCCAGAGAACATCTTTGGTGTTGTGAACTGTCCCTTATTTCCACAAGCTGGGCAATTTAATTCTGCAAGTGATTCAAGCTTCTTCTTATGCTTCGCCTCATACTGCTCTTCAAGGTGATCGGCACGGTAGCGCTTATGGCAAGCGGTGCACTCTGTCAGCGGATCGCTAAATGTTGCAACGTGTCCTGATGCTTCCCAGACTTCGCGAGCAAGGATGACTGATGAGTCGAGGCCGACAACATCTTCGCGCCCCATCACCATTGACTTCCACCATTGGCGCTTGACGTTGTTCTTCACCTCAACGCCGAGTGGTCCGTAATCCCAAGATGCGCGGAGGCCGCCGTAAATTTCAGATGAAGGAAAGACAAAGCCACGACGCTTTGAGAGAGAAACTATATTTTCTAGGCGATCTACGGCCATGTGGCGCTCCATCCGGTTGTAACCGAAGCGCTTGCGCTTGCGGTTTTGGTTAATTACAACCGGGGAATTAAGTTAACGCTCCGGCTGGCTGTCGGCGCTCTTACAACGGTTGAGCTGTTATATGAACGTAAGAGAAGTTTAACGCACTAAATATCGCGCGAATATGCACCGGGCTCATCAATGGCTGTTGCAAGAAGAGGAACAACTTCCATCTTTACCGCAGTTGAACTGAGCGCGCGACGATAAGAACCGACATTGATCCAATGGGTCACGAGGGTCCAGAGCTCTGGCTCATCAAGGTTCTGGCCGAGGTCACCGTAGGTAAAGCCATCACGCTCGGTGAAGACCTCTAGCGCTCGCTCCAATTGAGCTCGAAATTGTGGAGCCTGGCCGGTTGGGACGCGAAAGCGCGCGATTGCGATCATCTCCTAAGCCTAGGGGTCGCTTAGAGATATCGGTAATGAAAATCATTTTCATTTGTGGTACCTTCTTGCTATGAATATCGCACTCGTTCTCGCAGCAGTAACTGCAGTGGCCACAACCGCTGGCGGATATATCGCCATTAAATCGAAGGATCGCCTTCATATTGTCCTCGGACTCTCAGCTGGCCTACTCCTAGGCCTCGTTGCCTTTGATTTACTGCCTGAAGTATTCGAGATGGGGACCCAAGAGTTCTTGCATGCTCCTGTTGTTTCAATTGCTCTGATTGCAGGCTTTCTATTACTTCACTTCTATGAGCAGATCTTCGGATCACATGAACCAGCCGAATCAGATTACGGCCACGACCATAGCCACGCATCCAATGTCGCTGGCTCACTCGGTGCACTTGCCATGGGCGGACATGTCTTTCTTGATGGCATCGCGCTCGGTGTTGCCTTCTCTGTCTCAAATCAACTTGGCCTTGCCGTATTTATCGCTCTCCTTGTTCATGCATTTAGCGATGGACTTAACACCGTTTCATTCTTGATTAAGAATGGCAGTTGGAGCAAGAAAGGCATCTGGCTCCTTGGTGTAGATGCAATCGCACGAATATCTGGAGCTGCGCTTGGAACATCATTTGCTGTAAGTGAGAACTTCGTTGCGACATATCTTGCGCTCTTTGCTGGAATCGTTATTTATCTCGCAACATCTCACATTTTGCCGGAAGCGCACTCACGCCATAAGTCCCGCTACACAATCGTTGCAACAATTGTTGGTGTTGTTGTGATGTGGGCGCTTGTCGGCTTCCTACACGGGATGGAGTAAATCCTTGTCTCGCTCGAATCCTCGAGTCTTAAGCACCCTTGAACGTGCAGGTGGATTTGCTAGCGCTCAAGAGGTCTATCGTCTTATGCAACGCGAAGGCGAGAGTAT
>JBDLWK010000132.1:0-2898 GCA_039804335.1 Actinomycetota bacterium | reverse complement strand
TAGGCCGATTTTTAGCTCAGGGGTGACCTGTGGCAAGATACGCACTCTGTACGGCAATCCGTACTTAATACATGGTTACCTAAAGGACAGATAATGAACATTCTCGACGTCGTAGATGCAGCATCCCTTCGCAAGGACATTCCACAGTTCCGTGCCGGCGATGAGCTCAAGATTCACGTCCGCGTTATCGAAGGTAACAAGTCACGTCTTCAGGTCTTCCAGGGTGTAGTCATCCGCCGTCAGGGCGATGGAGTCCGTGAGACTTTCACAATCCGTAAGGTTTCATACGGCGTCGGCGTTGAGCGTACATTCCCAGTACACACACCAGTTATTGAAAAGATTGAACTCGTCCAGAAGGGCGATGTACGTCGTGCAAAGCTTTACTACCTCCGCGACCTTCGCGGTAAGGCTGCAAAGATCCGCGAAAAGCGTGATGGCATCGTTGGTTACGGCGATGGAATTCTCTCAACACCAGAACCTGTAGTGGTTCCAGTTGTTGAAGAGGCTCCAGTTGCTGAAGCTGTTGTTGAGGCACCAGTTGCTGAAGCAGTAGTAGAAGCTCCAGTTGCTGAAGCACCTGTTGCAGATGCACCAGCTGCTGAAGACAAGCCAGCCGAATAATTTCTAAGTACCTGCCTCGTAAGGGCTCGTTCTTTCGCGAGTTCCCTGTACTTGTCATAGTCGCGCTCGCTGTCTCACTTCTTATCAAGACTTTCTTGGTTCAGTTCTTCTACATTCCTTCGGGTTCAATGCAGAACACGCTGCAAATCAATGATCGCGTTGCAGTAAATAAGATTCCATTTCTAGCTAAATCAATTAAGCGTGGCGATGTTGTTGTATTCCGCGATCCTGCTAATTGGTTACCGATTCCTTTGGAAGAACCAAGCGGCAATGCAATCATCGCAAAAGCTAAGGATGCTCTCGTCTTCTCGGGAGTCCTCCCTAATCCGGCAAAGCAATTCTTGGTCAAGCGCGTCATTGGCGTAGCAGGCGACAAGATCATCTGCTGCGACAAAGAGGGTGGACTGACAATTAATGGCGAATCAACAAATGAGCCATATATCTTCGCCGGCAATAAACCTTCAGAGCTCGAATTTAACGTCACGGTACCTGAAGGAAAGATTTGGGTAATGGGCGATCACCGAGGTGCATCTGCAGATTCTCGATACCACCAGGATGATGTCAACAATGGAATGGTTCCCATCTCTAAGGTAACCGGACGTGTATTTGGAATCATCTGGCCATTTAGTAGCTTTGGATTTGTCTCTTCTCAAGACCCACTCGCAACAAAGTAATTTTATGGAAGCAACTCCCAAGCGCATTGAAGAGATGTTGCGCGATGCGGGAATATCGCCAATCGCCGGCGTTGATGAGGCAGGACGCGGGCCATGTGCCGGACCACTCGTAATCGCTGCAGTCATTCTTGATAATCCCTTTGATGATGTTTGGGCTGATATGCGCGATTCAAAAGAGATATCTGAGAAGAAGCGTGAAGTTTTATTTGATGTTGTGATGCAGAGCGCTGCAGCTGTCAGTGTTATTGAAGTATCACCAGAGGAGATTGATCTCCGCGGCGTGCATGCAGCAAACCTCGATGGAATGCGACGTGCGGTAAATGGATTATCAATTACCCCCGGATATGTACTTACCGATGGTTATGCCATTGAAGGATTAGCTGTTCCCAATGTTGCGGTATGGAAAGGCGATCAAGTTGTCACTGCAATCAGTGCAGCCTCCATCATCGCCAAGGTGACTCGTGATCGCATCATGCGTGAAATGGATGCGATTTATCCAGGGTATGGATTTGCAGGCCATAAGGGGTACATCACTGCGGCACACACAAAGGCCATCGCCGAACTCGGAGTATTGCCTATTCATCGTAAATCTTTCTCAAATATCGCTGCGCTTCTTTAATCCACAGCTGGAGATGATGGTCGGTTTTTCGGTGACCGATGTATCTACCGTGCGCGGATGGTATTGAAGAGAAGCAGGAATCACGCCCTTGGAAATTTCGGAGAGTCACGGGTTGCCGACTCTAGGTTAGCCAAAGGCGATGAAATTGTTGATCGCAATTGGAGAATCCGTGAAGGCGAGATAGATCTTGTCACACTCGATAAGGCTGGGGCTTTTCACTTTATTGAGGTGAAGACTCGAAGCTCTCTGGCATTCGGGCATCCATTTGAAGCGATAACTCCTACAAAGTTATTGCGAATGCAGCGCCTTGCGATGGGATGGTTGGTCACTCACGATTGCTTCGGTTGTTCATATTCGATAGATATAGCTTCGGTACTGATCAACCCGGATGGAACCCATAGCCTCGAGTATCGTGCGGGCGTCCTATGAGTATTGGAAAGATGCAGGCAGTTTCACTTCAAGGTTTGCTTGGCTCGCTGATAGAGATTGAGTGCGATATCTCTGATGGTATTCCAATGTATTCACTCTTAGGTCTTCCCGATGCATCGCTCCAAGAATCGCGAGAGCGAGTACGAGCGGCCCTGACAAATACCGGCCAGAAGTGGCCCAATAAGAAGGTAACAATCTCGCTATCTCCAGCTTGGCTTCCCAAGAGTGGACCTTCATTTGATCTAGCAATTGCACTCTCAATACTTGTAGCTGATGGAGTTCTGCCACAGGCGCCACTTGATGGAGCAGTCATCCTGGGTGAGCTCGCGCTCGACGGGGGTATCCGTCCAGTAAGAGGAGTACTTCCTTCATTGATTGCCGCACTTAAATCTGGCATAACTCGCGCAATTGTTCCAGCAGCCAATCTGAACGAGGCGCAATTGATGGAACAGATGGAGATTCTTGCCTTTGAAGATATATCTCAAATCTATCGATGGCTCTTAACAGGAGAGTATCCATTTGCAGAAGCTCTTGATACTGAATTTTTACACGATG
>JBDLWK010000131.1:0-2934 GCA_039804335.1 Actinomycetota bacterium | reverse complement strand
AATAAATTAGTTGAGAGCTGTTCCCCGACGAGACATCTCCTGCTTAATTACTCCACCAAGTGCCTTTACACCCTCACGGATTCGCTCTGGTGTTGGGTGGCAATATGAAAGACGCATCGACCAAGATCCAAGACCATCTGCATAGAAGGCATTTCCAGGAACATAGGCAACTTTGGCAACAATCGCCTTAGGCATTAACGCCTTGGTATCAATCTCTGCCGGCAAATTAACCCAGACATAGAATCCACCGCCAGGCTTGGTCCATGTCGCCTCTGCAGGGAAATACTCAGTCAGTGATTCAAGCATCGCATCACGACGAACCTTGTAGAGCTCACAGAAGCTTGCAATCTGATCACGCCATGGTTGATCTGCGAGATAGCTCGAGATGGTGAGTTGAGTAAAGTTTGATGGACATAAGATTGAAGATTCAGAGGCGATTACTAATTTATCTTTCAGTGATTGCGGAACTAGAGCCCAACCCACACGAAGTCCAGATGCAATCGTCTTTGAGAAAGAACCTAAATAGATAACGTTCTCAGAATCTTCTGCGCGCATCGCATTAGGAGATGGCTTATCAAAACCAAGTAATCCATAAGGGTTATCTTCTACAACGAAGATGCCCGCTTCACGGCAGATATTTAGAATCTCAGTGCGGCGATCTGCAGGTAGGCAGACACCAGTTGGATTCTGATAGTTAGGGATGAGGTAGAGGAATTTAATCTTGCGCCCTGCTGCACGAACACTAGTGATTGCATTACGAAGTGATTCAGGGACCATTCCGTCGTGATCCATCTCAACATGGACAACAGCTGCCTCATATTGACGGAATGTTCCGAGAGCTCCCACATAGGAAGGTGCCTCTACTAGAACAACATCGCCTGGATCGATAAAGATACGTGAGATGAGGTCGAGCGCCTGCTGTGAACCAGTTGTGACGACAACATCATCAGGATTTGCACGGATACCCTCAAGAGCCATCACATCGCAGATCTGTTCGCGAAGCTTCGGATGTCCTTGGCCGCTTCCATATTGCAGCGCTTCAGAGCCATTGGTGAGAATTAAATTATTAACAACTCCCGCCATCATCTCCATTGGAAGTGCTGAGAGGTTAGGCATTCCACCAGCGAGTGAAACAATCTCTGGACGTGACGCTACCGCGAAGAGGGCGCGAATTTCAGAGGGCAACATTCCAGCGGCTCGAGCAGCAAATCGAGTCTCGAGATTCTGTGGAGCACCGGTCTGATATCGAACATTCACCTCTGACATGGGAAGAATCTTCCCATATATGTCAGAAATCTCGGTACTTAATTAGCTCTAATACCTGCGCTACGTAGGTCAGAGATTCGAAGGGTTCCGGTCTTTGCATCATCTTCAGCTGAGAGATAGAGGCGCTGGATTGCAATAATGAAACTCTCTGCGACGGTATCTCTAAATTCTGGTCGCGAGAGGCGAGCAGCATCTCCTGGATTGGTGAGATAGCCGAGATCAACCCGGATTGCAGGTGATTGGGTAAGGCGCAGAATGTCCCATGTCTTTGCATGAGTGCGGCAGTTCAATAGATCTGTCCGTGCAGAGATTTCACGTTGCACAAGAGAGGCGAATCTTTCGCCAACAATAGAGTGAATTCCATGGGCATCGCTGCCATAGAAGAAGGTGGCAACACCTTCTGCAGCGCTATCGTGATGGCGATCTGTATGGATAGAGATCAATAAATCAGCGCTATTTTTATTGGTGAATGTAATTCGTTCATCTTCACTTGGATTATTTGTTGCACCACGTGTGAGAAAAACAGTTGCACCGAGTGCAAGTAGACGCCCTTCAATACGATGGGCGATATCAAGTGTAATTTCCTCTTCACCAGAGTTAGATCCTGGATCAAGAACGATTACTTTATTTGCAAGTGCCGGGCCACGATTTTTCTGCTCTGCACTTTCACGAAGAGCAGAGGGTGCGCCACCAGAGATAGTCTTTGTTAATCGCAAGAATGCAATGATGGTTGCAGGACCACACCTACCATCAACTTTCACACCAACAGATTTTTGAAATTCTTTAACAGCGCTCTCAGTTGCTGGACCATAAATACCATCAACTCGACCACAGTTAAAACCCATCTCAGTCAACCGTGCCTGCAAGGTCGCCACATCATCGCCGCGCATCATTGGAGATGGTTGTAAGTTAAGTGATCGATCACCGAGCTTCCAACGCGCCTCTTCTAAAGCGCGTTGGGTCGCATCATTTAATTGACCGGTGACATGGAGCCCACGCTCCTGTTGGAAAGAGCGAATCTCATCTGGAGATAACTCCTTCATAAGAGATTTAGATAAAGCCTTCGAGTTCCTTCAAGAGTGCTGGCTTTGGCTTTGCACCGATGATGGTCTTCACAACTTCGCCGTTGACATAAACATTGAGCATAGGAATCGAAGTAACACCGTACTTGATTGCAATCGCTGACTCTTCATCTGTATTGAGCTTTGCGATTGTGAGCTTATCTCCGTGCTCAGCAGCGATATCGTCCAAGATTGGAGCGATTGCGCGGCATGGACCACACCACTCTGCCCAGAAATCAACGAGAACAGGCTTGCTGCTCTGCAATACAAGCTGATCGAAATCTGCTGCTGTGACCTTGATTGGTGCGCTCATTACATGCTCCTATTTTTAGTATTTACTGCTCTATTTATCGAAATTTATCTCTAAACAATATTGAGGCAAGGGTACTAGTGAGAGAGGAATTTCTCTGCGTCTAACGCGGCCTGACATCCTGAACCTGCCGCTGTAATCGCTTGGCGATAGGTGTGGTCAACGAGATCACCACATGCGAAGACACCAGAGAGGTTGGTACGTGTCGAACGACCTTCTACCGTTACATAGCCTTCACCATCGAGTGCAACCTGTGATGTCACAAGCTCTGAACGAGGAATATGTCCGATCGCAACA
>JBDLWK010000130.1:0-2956 GCA_039804335.1 Actinomycetota bacterium | reverse complement strand
AGATGCTTCCGGAGACCTTCATTGCAATTCCGCCAGTGGGGCTCGTTGTTCCTTGTCCGCCTGCTGGAGTCACCCAGAGCTGCAAGGTGTCGCTACATGTAGCTGGACGCGCTGTTCCTACAGGTGCAATGCACTGCTGGATATACATGCCCGCCTTAGTTGGAAACTTGGTGAATCCACCATTGATTGTGGCTCCCGCAGGATCGAGGTTGGTCAATGGCGCACTTGCCCAGACGAAGGTCTCGGCATTGGCTTGTGGGGCAAATGCTAATGAGGAGATAGCAATAGCAAGGGAGGCGATTACTGAACGAAATTTCATCTTTATCCTTTTTCTTGGTTGAGAGCTATTTAATAGAGATTGGAATATAAATGTCGTGGCTGCGATCGCCTTCATGGAGATGATCTGAACGAACTGTGATTGCGCACTTAACCTTGCGGCAATCGAACTTTCCAATCTTTCGAGTTACTGCAACAACTTCTGAGAAACGACCACCTGGTGCAAATGGAATTGCGAGACCATCTCCGTAAGGTGGGGGATTTGATGAGATCCAGTAAGAGGCCTCACCGGTTCCAGATTTATTTACTCCACCACCACAGGGGGATGGCGCTGCGCCTTTCTTTGGAACGACGCAGTAAGCAAGGTAGATACCAACGGTCTCATCAAAGCCTTTTCCAGTGACCTTGATCTTCGCCTCTTTCGTGAATTTACTTTGAGCAATTGAGATAGAGGCGCCGTTAGATCCATTTGAAATTACAGCCGCATGGGCAGCAGCGGGCGAGAGCAGTGCCAATGCACAAGCTATAAATACCCGAAGCGCCATGAGAAAAGGCTAGAGAGAGTTGATGGAGAATTTATCCGACAACACATGGCGCATCGTCGGAAAATTCTCTGCCAGAATCACTCCTATGAGAATCAAGGGGCTAGCTGTTGCGCTAGTCACAGCTATCGCGCTCACCGGATGCGGGCAGAGCCAGATGAGCGCCATCGATATCTCAGCTACCGATGTCACCACATCACGGGTCGAAACAACTGAGAGTTCGAAGTACACCAAGGTCATTGCTCTCGCTAACGGCTCTGCTGAGATCATTGATTCGCTCGGACTGAAATCAATTTTGATAGGGCGCGATATCGCAAGTACCGAGCCAGCACTTGAATCTATTCCGGTTGTGACATCAGGTCATCAAGTTGTGGCCGAGAAGATAATTGCACTCAATCCTGATCTTGTGATTATCGATTCTTCCGTCGGACCATCTCAGGCGATTGCATCGCTAAAGAGCGCAGGGATTAAGGTCGCAGAGATCAATGAGGTATGGAGCGTTGCCGGTATTTCGACAAAGGTGAGGGAAGTCGCCTCTCTATTAGAAGTTGTGAAAACCGGCGAGAAGCTCGCATCGCTCATTGACTCCACAGTTGCTACCGCCTCCAAAGAAGTAACAGGTGCACCACGTGTCCTCTTCCTTTATCTCCGAGGCGGAAACTCGATCTACCTTGTTGGCGGCTTAGGTTCAGGTGCAGATTCATTACTCGCATCTATCGGCGCAATTGATGTAGGTGCAACACCTGGCTCGAAACCATTTACCCCGCTCACCGCTGAATCTCTGATTTCCTTGAAGCCGGATGTGATCCTTGTGATGAGTAAGGGACTTGAATCCGTCGGGGGAGTTACCGGCCTCATTGATCTTCCTGGCGTCGCGCAAACTCCAGCGGGCCAGAACTCACGTGTCATCTCTGTCGATGATTCACTCTTGCTCTCCTTCGGAGCGCGCACGCCATCTCTTCTCAATAAGTTAGCTACCGCGCTGAACGAGGTAGCGCCATGATGAGCATCAAAGGGCGACGGATTCTCTTGGTCGCACTCCTTGCCTCCATTGCACTCTTCTCCCTCTTTGCGCTCAGCGTAGGAAGCGTCAGCGTTGATTCAGCTTGGATGTACATCTTTGATAGATCTCTGACTGGCCCAAGCCATGACATCATCTGGGATATTCGCTTTCCCCGAGTTATGGCAGCCCTTCTTGTTGGCATGGCGCTGGGCGTTGCAGGCGCGCTCTCGCAATCTGCTACCAATAATCCACTTGCAGATCCATCCATCATCGGCACATCGGCAGGAGCCAGTTTCGGTGCGGCAGTAGCGATTGTTCTCGGCTTTGCATCGATTGGAACACTCGGTGCAACGATGGCTGCGGCAGTTGGTGCGCTAATTGCATCCCTTCTTACATTTGCTTTCTCGCGCAGCGTCTTACAATTAGTGATTGTCGGTATTGCGACCTCTGCGCTCTTTACCGCAATTACCGGTCTTGTCATCTCTATGGCAGATAAGCCAGAGGCTCGTTCAATCTCATTTTGGTCGCTCGGCTCTCTAGCTCTTGTTAATTCGGAATCGCTTGCCCTTCTGGCAACGCTTGTGATTGTTACATCGCTCTTAGGTTGGTATTACTCGCAGAAGATGGATTTACTTGTTCTTGGCGACCGCGAAGTTTCGCACCTTGGATTTAATCCAAAGCAGATGAGGCTGATCGCATTCATCTTGATATCTATTCTGATAGCAATTTCAGTCAGCACCGTGGGATCGATCGCCTTCTTAGCTTTGGCAGCGCCTCACATCACTCGCTATTTAATTGGTCCTAGCAATCGTCCGCTCATGATTGGTTCTGCCGTGATCGGTGCTGGCTTGCTCTTAATTGCCGACACTGCCGCACGGACAGCAGCTCCACCGATTGAGCTTCCAATTGGCCTGATTACCTCACTTATTGGCGCACCGATTCTGATTCTTATCCTGCGAAAGAGCGGGGAGGTCTGGCGATGATTTCAGCATCACATCTCGATCTTTCATATGGAGAACGAACCGTTCTCACGGACTTCTCTGCGACTTTTAGCGCTGGATCAATTACCGCAATTGTTGGAGCAAATGGCACAGGCAAGTCAACGTTATTGGCCGCACTTGCTGGAGATCTCGTC
>JBDLWK010000129.1:0-4488 GCA_039804335.1 Actinomycetota bacterium | reverse complement strand
TTAATTTCGCTACCCGTTCCCCAAGCGGCCATTGATCTGCGCCACCTTTGTAAAGTCGCATCAGCAGCGGTAATTGATTGCCAGGTCATATCAATCTGGGATCGGTAACGGTTCTCTAGCAAGGCGAGTCTGAGCGCCAGCGGATCTAGCCCGCGCGCTGCAATATCGGAGACTAGAAGAACGTTTCCTGAGCTCTTTGCCATCTTCTTTCCCTCGAAGAGTAAGTGCTCTCCATGAATCCAATTGCGCACAACTTCCGTGCCAGCAAGTGCATTTGTCTGCGCTCTCTCATCCTCATGATGGGGGAATCGAAGATCAATCCCACCAACATGGATATCTACTGAATCTCCGAGTAAGTTGAGTGACATCGCGCTGCATTCGATATGCCAACCAGGAAAGCCAGCGCCCCAGGGAGATTCCCAGATCATCTCGCTCCGCTTTCCTGCTAACTTCCAGAGCGCCCAATCGGCATGAAATTTCTTTCCACCATCGCCGGTGTATTCATATCGATGACCGGGCTTAAGGGAATTTAATTTATTGCCGCTGATATATCCATATGAATCGCAGCTTCGAGCATCAAAGTAAAGGTTGCCATCGTCTCCGACATAAGCGCTACCGATCTTGAGTAGCTCTTGGATGGTGGAGATTATCTCTCCGATATTTTCACTCGCTCGTGGATAGAAATGTGCTGGAAGAATATTGAGTAGTGACAGATCGTTATGAAATCTATCTTCGTAACGTCGTGCGATAGCTAAAGGTTCGACTGATTCTCGGGCAGCTTCCTCAAGAACTTTATCGCCGCTATCAGAGCCATCGAGATTTTCTGACATATGCCCAACGTCAGTGATATTTTGAACTGCAATTGTCTCTATGCCGTTGAGGGCCAAACTTCGACGGATGAGATCGGTAAGCAGAAAGGTGCGCATATTTCCGATATGAGCATCGCGATAAACGGTAGGTCCACACGAGTAAATCCGAACCGTCTCACCCGTAATCTTTTGAAGCTGGCGAGATGCCGTCTCATAGAGATGGAGATCGCTTATCTTGTAGTTGGCACGGTTAAAGACCGGGACTACTCGAAAGTAGGCAATCTCATCAATAGCGAACGAGGCAATCGATCCATCCTTCTTCACCACTGAATTCTCATCTTGTAAGACACCTAAGAGGTCTCGGAAGCTCTCGCCATCGCGAACCCTGATGGAGACTCGCTGACCGATGGCGGCGGTGAGTTCGACCTTAGATGTCATGTCGCAACCCTAATCGCACATTAATGACTTAGCAGGGTTAGAATTGCCGCCTGTTCGAATCCTTATAGAAAGAGGCCCACCGTGACCTATGTGATTGCCCAGCCTTGTGTTGATGTGAAAGATAAGTCATGTCGCGAAGAGTGCCCAGTGGATTGCATCTATGAAGGTTCACGCATGCTCTACATCCAACCTGACGAGTGCGTTGATTGCGGTGCTTGCGAGCCAGTCTGCCCAGTTGAAGCGATTTATTACGAAGATGACGTTCCAGGCGAATGGCAGAACTAAGACAAATACTGACCACGCTGATGTGAGCGCTCTTGGGCCACAAACTTCCTGATTTCCCGTGGGATGCGCTCGCTCCATATGGCGCAACTGCGAAAGAATATCCAGCAGGAATTATTGATCTCTCAGTTGGAACCCCGGTAGATCCCACTCCTGAATTTATTCAAGCTGAACTTCGCGAGAGCTCAAACTCTCCAAGCTATCCAGTCACGATGGGAACACCGCAACTTCGCGAATCAATTTCTCAATGGGCGAAAGCAAACCTTGGTACCACTGGAGATTTCGGCGTTCTACCGCTTATCGGCTCCAAAGAATTTGTTGCATGGCTTCCTACTTTTCTCACATCGCAAAGAGTTCTCTATCCTGAAGTTGCCTATCCCACTTATTTAGTGGGGGCGATGCTCGCAAAATCTGAGGCAACTCCCGTTGAAATTGATGCATCACAATGGCCGCACGCAGATTTAGCATGGGTGAACTCGCCATCTAATCCAACCGGGCGCGTGCATAGCGAGGCTGAGTATCGCGCTGCTATCGAATGGTCGCGAAGCAGTGGCGGAGTAGTCGTCTCCGATGAGTGCTATCTCGAATTTGGAAAGACAGTTACCCCCACTTCAATTCTGGCTCACACAGGTGGAGATAATAAAAATATTCTTGCTGTGCACTCGCTTTCAAAGCGTTCAAACTTAGCTGGTTATCGCGCAGCCTTTGTAGTCGGTGACCCTGCACTTATTGCGCAGATACTTGAGGTCCGCAAACATGCCGGAATGATGGTTCCGCTTCCCGTTCAGAAGGCGATGATTGCAGCGCTTTCGGATTCAGATCATGTCGCAGAACAACGTGAACGTTATAACGCCCGTAAAGATCTCTTAGCTCCGGCACTAGAGGCTGCCGGATTTACTATCGACTTCTCTGATGCTGGACTCTATCTCTGGGTAACGCGCAAGGAAGATTGCTGGCAATCAGTTGCATGGCTGGCAGCCCTTGGAATTCTTGCAACCCCTGGAATTTTCTATGGAGATTCGACACATATCCGAATTGCAATGACTGCCACCGATGCCCAGATTTCAGAGGCAGCTTCGCGCATCCTTGAAGCGGTAAAGGAATAACAATGGCAGTTGGAATTCTTCTCGTTGGCGGCTTTGGAACTCGTTTAAAACCGTTGACTTCAGAGTCACCGAAGCCCATGTTGCCGGTTGCAGGTCTGCCTGTGACAGAACACCAAATCTTGGCTGCGAAGAGAGCCGGAGTTCACACCCTCGTTCTTGCGACCTCATATCTATCGGAAGTTTTCACACCTTACTTTGGCGATGGTTCCAAGTGGGGAATCAAGATTCTCTATGCGGTCGAGAAAGAGCCACTCGGCACTGGTGGTGCAATCCGTAATGCAGCGCAGATGCTGGACCTTGAGAATCTCGGTGACGAACCGATTGTGATCTTCAATGGCGATGTCTTGAGCCGCCACTCAATTGCAGATCAAATTTCATTTCATCAATCCAAGAGCGCTGATGCAACGCTTCACCTCATTGAGGTAGAAGATGCGCGCGCATTTGGCTGTGTGCCAACAGATGCAGATGGGCGCGTCACTGCATTTCTGGAGAAGATGGATAACCCGGTAACAAATTCCATTAATGCTGGCTGCTATATCTTCCACGCCTCAGTTATCAATCGAATTCCACTAGGCGAAGTTGTCAGCATCGAGCGCGAAACTTTTCCAGCGCTAGTTGCGAGCGGTCGCCCTGTCTTTGGTTATAAAGAGCAGGCCTATTGGCTCGATGTGGGAACTCCAGCAGCGCTCTTTAAAGGCTCACGCGATCTCATCGATGGTGATTTTCAGGCGATGGCCGATTGCGAGATTGATCCCTCAGCAAAGATCACAGGAAAGAGCTCTCTCGGCTATGGGGTGAAGGTCGAGGCAGGGGCGAAGATTGAAGATTGCATCATCGGAGATAATGTCACCATTGGAAGCGGCGCCGAACTCTCGCACTGCTTTATCTTCCATGAGACTGTGATCCCGGCCGGCGCTTCTCACTCGCGTTTCTATCTCTCCCAAAGCCTCTCTGAGCCTATAAACCTGCCATAAATCGACTTTTCCGCCAGCTCTGACCATCTCAGGGGAGGACCGGGGGTTGACTAAAAGGGATTACATGGGTGTAATTCACTCATAGCCCAATGGCCTCGGCCATCTGGGCGGCACAACTGGAGCTCAACTCCGCCACTGGAGTTAGCCCTAATGTCTTGAGGAGATTCGACATATGCCGATCCGCCCAGAAGGTTTCTCGACTGGCAAGCCAGCAACCCCCACTGCAGGACCAACAATCCAACTCGCCAGCGGCGAGAATATGGAGCTCTCATGGCAGGAGCGCTCACTCTGCGCTCAGACTGACCCAGAGGCATTCTTCCCTGAGAAGGGTGGCTCGACCCGCGAAGCAAAGCGCGTCTGCCTCTCTTGTGATGTCCGCCAAGAGTGTCTCGAATACGCGCTCGCTCATGATGAGCGTTTCGGCATCTGGGGCGGTCTCTCAGAGCGCGAGCGTCGTCGCCTTAAGCGTCGCCCTGCATAAAGGTACCTTTCACTTTTCGCATCCCGAAAAGTTAGAGTAATTCCCATGACCGCAACTCGCATCACTGCGCTACTTGTTGTGCACGATGGTGCGACGTGGCTTCCTGAAGTCGTAGCCTCAATTACTTCGCAAACTCGAAGTGCGGATCAAATTCTTGCAATCGATACTGGCTCTCGAGATGCCTCTGCAAAACTTCTTAAAGGCGCTCGCATTCCCACAGTTACTCTCGATCGCACAACTTCATTCGGTCACGCTGTTCAATATGGTGTTTCACAACTTCCTGCTCCGATTGAAGGAGTCCAAGAGTGGCTCTGGATTCTTCATGATGATTGCGCTCTCGATCCGCACGCGTTAGAAGAGTTATCTGCTGCAGTAGCAGATCGTCCAAATATTGTTAT
>JBDLWK010000128.1:0-2967 GCA_039804335.1 Actinomycetota bacterium | reverse complement strand
TTGATATTGACCAAACCATGCGTGATATCGATCAACGAATAGTGAACTTTTCTTCGCCGAGTAACCACATTCTATATATCGCCCATTTTCATCGCTGATCCGTAGAGTTACTGATTCATTATTGGATATCGCAATAGAGATTTCTTGTAATTCAAGGCTATCGTTATCTCCAACTCGTTCACCTTGCAACTTTGAATACTCTGCAACTGGTTGTAAATGTAATTGGAAATTTCCATCATTGCTCGAAAGAGATAGCTCACGGGGGATTGTCATTGCACCTCTCCATGGAGATGTCTCAATAGTGTTGCTGTACTCCCAATTGTTCATCCATCCCATGAAGATACGGCGACCATCTTCAGTGTTGTTAAAGGTGACGCCAGCGTAATTATCGCGACCGCCATCAATCCACTTCACCTCTTCATTTTGCGTGGTTGTGAATGTCTCACCATCCCAATCACCGATGAAGTATTGGGTGCCAGAACCACCAGTGAGGCCGCCTGGGTTAAGCGAGACGAGAAGTACCCAGCGAGTTACACCCGATGGTGTTGTCAGTGGAAATAGATCTGGACACTCCCAACATCCACCTACTGCGCCGAGAGGACCGAAGTCAGATAGATGCTGCCACTCTTTAAGGTTAGGTGATCTAAAGAATGCAATTTTATGTTCTTCTGGCTTTGCGATCACCATCAACCAAGTATTGGTTGCAGCTTCCCAAGTAACTTTAGGATCACGGAAATCTTTCATCTCTAAATCTAAAACTGGATTACCTTCATATTTCACCCAGGTCAGTCCCTCATCGAGGCTATATGCCAAGTGCTGTGATTGATTGCTGCCATCGTTTAAGTGAGATGTATAGATTGCAACCATCGCTGGGTTCTCGAGCGAACCGAACCCAGCGCTATTGGTGTAATCAACTACTGCGCTACCGCTAAATATCCCTGTTGTATCAGTGCAACCAATTGCAACCGGGAGCTCTTCCCAATGGAAGAGATCAGTACTTGTTGCATGGCCCCAAGACATATTGCCCCAGAGATCTCCCTGTGGATTATGTTGGTAGAAGAGGTGGTATTTACCTTTATAGAAGATAAGTCCATTGGGATCGTTAATCCAATTACGTTCTGGTGTGAAATGTAATTGTGGACGGAATTTTTCATTAAATAGCGGAGAAGATTGCGCGGATTCCATGTTGATTACCTTATCCTCATCACATGAACATTGCTGCCAATCTCTTTGATGCACACTCCATTGTCGGAGATTTAGGCCTTGTTGGAATTCTCGCGATTATCTTTGCTGAGACAGGTTTATTAATTGGTCTCGCCTTTCCAGGAGATTCACTCCTCTTTATTGCAGGTATCGCTGCATCATCTGCCGGCGCTGAGATCCTCGGTGGAGCATCCCTTGATCCACTTGCAATCTTTATTGGTGCACCACTAACAGCGATCATCGGCTCACAATTTGGCCACTTCCTTGGCAATCGTTATGGTCGTAAGTTATTTGATCGCCCTAATGGTCGCTTCTTTACCCAAGAGCGTGTAGCTCAGACAGAGCGTTGGTTAACTAAATATGGAATTGGTAAGGCGCTAATCCTTGCTCGTTTTATTCCCTTTGTTCGTACCTTGATTAACCCAACAGTTGGAATCATTGGTTATCCAGCCCGTAAATTCTTACTCTGGAATGCAATTGGCGCAGTCATCTGGACTCAATTGATTCTTGGCGCTGGATTTATCCTCGGAAATAAGATCAGCGGTTCAATCGATAAGTACTTACTACCAATAGTTGGCTTAATTATTCTTATCAGCGTTCTTCCTGTCGCCCTTGAACTCTTAAAAGAGTGGCGGACCAAGAAGGATTTAAGCTAAAAGTTTTAAGCCATACTTTTTAAATTAAAGGCCGAGATCAGTTAATTGATATGCGGCGTAATACTTGTAGCCTGCTGCTTCGATTGCCTCTTTAGCGCCACGCTCAACGATTACAGCAACCCCAACAACTATTGCGCCGGCCTCTTTAAGAGCTTCAACTGCTGTTAATACAGATCCACCGGTTGTTGAAGTATCTTCGACTGCCAATACATGCTTACCTGCTACATCTGGTCCTTCGATTCGGCGCTGAAGTCCATGGGCTTTACCTTCCTTACGGACAACAAATGAATCAAGTGCGCGACCATTCTTTGCCGCTACATGCATCATCGCTGTCGCTACAGGATCAGCGCCGAGAGTTAATCCGCCTACTGCATCGAATTCGAGATCTTTGACGAGATCGAGCATGACTTCTCCCACCAATGGAGCGGCTACATGATCAAGGGTGATTCGGCGGAGATCGACGTAGTAATCAGCCTCTTTACCTGAAGAGAGGATGACCTTTCCGTGAACAACAGCTTTCTTGATGATTTCTTCTTTGAGAAGTGCCTGTGAAGTCATGTCGTTATCTTACCTTTAATGGTTTCTATCTCTACCCTCTCACTATGGCTCCGTTAAGCGCAGATCAGGAACGTTTAGCGATTTCACGTCTCTTTCACCGATATGGCGTAGGTCCAAAGCCTGGAGAGTTTGAACGAGCAGTCAAGAGTGGTTTTGAAGCAACAAGAACAAGTTTCTTAAAAAGGCCGACGGCGACAGAGATTAATGCAGACTTAATTCCAATCACTATCGATGACCTTGGTCCACGTCCAACGCCGGGAACATTTGCAAATACTGAATATCAAATTAAACAGCGTGCGCAGATTAAAGAGATGACGCTCTGGTGGCTTGATCAGATGGTGACAACTGATTACCCACTTAATGAGAAGATGACTTGGTTCTGGCATGGACATTGGGCTACTTCTATCGAGAAGTTGAATTACGCACTTCCTATGTATAAGCAGAACGCCACTTTTCGAAATAGCGCACTAGGTAACTTCGCATCGATGAGTAAGGCGATGTATAACGATGGTGCTCTTCAATATTGGTTAGATGGACAAGAGAACACCGC
>JBDLWK010000127.1:0-2968 GCA_039804335.1 Actinomycetota bacterium | reverse complement strand
TCCTGCGAGTTCGAAGGCAAGCTCATCGGCAGCGCCACGCATCTGCTCGGTGAGGGAGCCTATCAACGAGGCGAGCTCCTGGCGCGCTAGAGAGCCCTTACCGCGTTCTACAAACGGAATTGAGCCCTTCGCTCCCTTGATACCTGCAATGAGCTCATCGGTGTCATCGCTCTCACGAGCGATTAAGTCAGTGATATCAGCAATCTTCTTTCGAAGCGGCTGCGGATCGACGCCCTTCTCTAAGTTATATGCGACCTGCTTTGCGCGACGTCGATTTGTCTCATCAATCGCCTTCTCCATTGAGGCGGTGATGTTGTCGGCATACATGTGGACCTCACCCGATACATTTCGAGCGGCGCGACCAATGGTCTGAATGAGTGATGTAGCTGAGCGAAGGAAGCCCTCCTTATCAGCATCAAGGATTGCAACGAGTGATACTTCTGGAAGATCGAGACCTTCGCGCAAGAGGTTGATTCCAATCAAAACATCGTAATCACCTGAGCGAAGTTCACGCAGTAGCTCGACTCGTCGAAGGGTATCTACCTCAGAGTGCAGATAACGAACCCGTACACCTCGCTCTTGCAGATAATCCGTCAAATCCTCAGACATCTTCTTAGTAAGGGTCGTGACAAGAACGCGCTCATTTCTCTCGGCACGAATATTGATCTCTTCTAATAAGTCATCAATCTGACCCTTAATTGGCTTGATAACAATCTTCGGGTCGATCAATCCTGTAGGGCGAATAACCTGTTCAACTACATCATTATTGACCTTCGCCATCTCATATTTGCCTGGAGTAGCAGAGAGATAGACAGTCTGACCAACGCGCTCTTGAAACTCTGGCCACTTTAACGGGCGATTATCGAGCGCGCTAGGAAGGCGGAAGCCGTGTTCTACCAGGGTTCGCTTACGCGATGCATCGCCTTCAAACATTGCGCCAATCTGTGGAACAGTTACGTGGCTCTCATCGATAACACAGAGGAAGTCCTCTGGGAAGTAATCCAGGAGACAGTTGGGGGCTGATCCAGGTTCGCGGCCATCGAGATGGCGCGAGTAGTTCTCAATACCCGAGCAAAATCCGAGTTGTTCCATCATCTCTAAATCAAATGTTGTGCGCATACGCAAGCGCTGCTCTTCTAGCAATTTATTCTGCTTCTTAAAGGTATTGAGTTGAATCTGTAGCTCATCCTGAATATCGCTCATTGCGCGTTTCATGGTCTCTGGACCTGCGGCATAGTGAGTTGCCGGGAAGATATACATCTCCTCCTCATCGCGGACGATCTCACCAGTTAATGGATTAAGAGTTGTGATCTTCTCGATTTCATCGCCGAACATCTCAATGCGGATTGCAAGCTCTTCATACATCGGGATAATCTCAACGGTATCGCCGCGAACTCGGAATGTTCCACGCTCGAAGGCGACATCGTTGCGCTTGTATTGAACATCAACGAAGCGTCGCAACAGCGCATTACGTTCGATTTCATCACCAACTTTGAGATGAATCATTCGATCTATATATTCCTGCGGGGTGCCGAGTCCGTAGATGCATGAGACAGTTGCAACCACAATCACATCACGACGCGTCAGAAGTGAATTAGTAGCCGAGTGACGTAAGCGTTCTACCTCATCATTAACGCTTGAATCTTTCTCAATAAAGGTATCTGTTTGAGGAACGTATGCCTCTGGTTGGTAATAGTCGTAATACGAAACGAAGTATTCGACCGCATTATTGGGAAGTAACTCTCTAAACTCGTTAGCGAGCTGAGCAGCCAAGGTCTTATTTGGGGCTAGGACCAAGGTGGGGCGCTGTAACTTCTCAATCAACCAAGCAGTCGTCGCTGACTTACCGGTACCAGTGGCACCTAGAAGCACTACATCGCGCTCCCCCGCATTGATGCGGCGAGCAATCTCTTCAATTGCGGCTGGTTGATCACCGGCTGGAACATAGTCGCTAATTACCTGAAAGGGAGCGACCTTTCGCTGCACTTCACTAACGGGGCGCATTGAGTTCGCTCTCCCAGATACGGGCGCATTCGGCGAAGAGATCTGCTCGATCGCCATCATTGATGATTACACGATCAGCAACGGCCTCGCGCTGAGCTTGCGATGCTTGCGCCGCGATGCGACGCTCCGCCTCATCCTCATCCATGCCGCGCTCAAAGAGGCGATCTAAACGATTTTCAATATCGCTCTCGACCGTGATGATGTAATCAAATTTCTCAGCAGCACCTGTCTCAACTAGCAACGGGATTTCATAAACCAGGACATCGCCAGGGCTAAGGCTCTTAATCTTTGAAGCTAGCGCTTCCTGCACCTTCGGATGAATGATTGCTTCAAGCTTCTTCCGCTTATCTGCATCCTTAAAAACTATCTTGCCCAGCTTCTGACGATCGATATCACCATCGGTGAGAATCTTCGGCGAGAATTCAGCAACAACTTCATCAAATCCAACGGAGCCCCGCTCAATTGCCTGACGTGCCAGCTGATCGGCATCGATCGTGAGCGCACCGAGCTGGGCGAACATATTGGCAACGGTCGACTTCCCTGCTCCAATTCCACCCGTAAGCCCCACGATTAACATGGCGCAACCTTACCGAGAAGAATGAGAAAAGCCCCCCGAAGTTAATCGAGGGGCCTTTCTGGTGAGGATTATTCAGCTGGAGTTGCTGCAGCCTCTGCTGCCTGTGCTTCAGCCTTCTGCTTCTTATGTGCAAGGAAGCGCTGCTGAGCTTCAGCGTACTGACGCTCCCACTCTTCGCGCTGCGCTTCGAAGCCTGGCTTCCACTCCTGTGAATCAGGATCAAAGCCTTCTGGGTAGATGAAGTTTCCATCTGCATCGTAGCGAGCAGCCATTCCGTACTGTGTTGGATCAAATGCTTCGACCTCAACATCTTGTCCTTCATTAGCCTGCTTCAATGAGAGTGAGATACGGCGACGCTCAAGATCGATATCGATGATCTTGACGAAG
>JBDLWK010000126.1:0-3019 GCA_039804335.1 Actinomycetota bacterium | reverse complement strand
AAGCCTCCGATGGCAAGAAGCGCATCTTTCTTAAAAACTCCGAGATAGACGGTATCTACTTCGCCTGCCTCTCCCCCAGTATGAAAACGTGATGCGCCTACTCCAAGTGGGCTGCGCATCGCCCCTGCGACAGATTTTTCAAAAGTTGTCACTCCTTGAGCGGCCATCATTCCGCCAACGTTGACCGCGCCTGTCTTTGTTAATAACTCAACTGCAATAGAGATGTAATTGCTTGGAATCTGAGCATGGCCATCAACTCGGACAACAACAGTTCCAGTCGCAGAGTTGAGCGCAGCATTAAGACCAGCAGCTGTGCGCCCCGAAGGATTTGAGACGACAATTACGCGTGCATCTTCTTGATGAAGTTGATCGGCTATCTCTTGAGTTCGATCTTTTGAAGGGCCAACTGCAAGGACTACTTCAAAGTTACCGAGATAATCCTGAGAGAGAATCGAGAGCACGGCATCTCGCAGATATGGCTCCTCATTCAGAATGGGGAGAATCACCGAGACAAAGGGCAGGGATTGGCCACTAGGCAGGTGGTTGCTCGGGTTCTGATTGATAGGTGTCGACATAACACGGTAACGCTATCGTTCAAGTACCCTGCGCATGTGAAATCAACTCGCGCGATTCGAATAATTACATCTCTCTCAGTGGGAGTTGTAGCCCTCTCGGCCGTCACCTGGCTTGGGCTCGGCCAAATCAGCGGCCAAATTTCGCGTATCGATGTCTTTGCAGGTCTGGAAGATCGCCCGGAGAAAGTCAACTCTGCACTTAACTATTTAGTCGTTGGCTCCGATAACCGCGAAGGACTTACCAAGGAGCAGCTCAAGAAGTTGCGCGTCGGTGGAGTCAAAGTTGCAGCTGGTGGACGTTCGGACACGATGCTCCTGGTCCACATCAGCAAGAATCGCGATGCTGCCTATATCGTCTCCCTTCCACGTGACACTCTCGTCACTATTCCGGCACATACAAGTACTGATGGAAAATCTGAGATTCCTGCCCGAGATGGAAAATTAAATGCAGCCTTTGCATTCGGTGGTGCCCCACTTTTGATTCGAACAATTGAAGGGGCTACAACTCTTAAGATCGATCACTACGTCGAAGTTAGCTTTGCGGGCTTTGTTGGCGTCGTTGATGCACTAGGCGGAATTCAAGTCTGTTCTAAGGTTGCAATCAACGATCCAAAGAGCCATCTAGTAATGGATGCAGGAACTCATACTCTTGATGGAGTTGAATCGCTGAAGTATGTCCGCACACGTGACTTTGATGGACGTGGCGATATCGGTCGCATGGAACGTCAGCAGCAATTTGTCTCTGCAATCATTCGCAAGGCGACATCATCTGGAACTCTGCTAAATCCGATCAAGCTGGCAAATTTCTACAAGGCAACGATCTCAACGGTAAAGATGGATGAAGGTGTCAACAAGAATGACCTTCTCACATTGGCAAAGCAGATGCGAAACCTCTCCTCTGGAAATGTTCGGACGATGACCGTTCCGCTCTCTAATCCAAATGGCCGCCATCCAAGCCTAGGCTCTGTTGTGATCTGGGACGATGTTCTCGCGCCAGAGCTCTGGAATCGCATCAAAAATGACACCGCTCTGGTCGATACCGTGGTCAGCAAAAAGTCATCTGCATCACCAAAAGCCTCGCCTACCAGCACAACTATCGATAAATTTAAGACACAAACAGCAGCTGATAATCCTTGCGCAGCAAATAAATAAAGCTCCTGCAATAGACTCCCCCGCATGAAGTTAAAGCTCTCAGTTATCGGTTGCGGCTACCTCGGCGCAACGCATGCAGCATGTATGTCATCTCTTGGATTCGATGTCGTTGGCATCGATACCGATCCACATAAGGTTGAGCTCCTCCAAAAGGGTGAGCTTCCTTTCTACGAGCCTGGCTTAGATACCTTGCTCGCGCAGGAGATGAAGACCGGACGTCTCTCATTTACAACAGATTTCTCTGCCGTCGCAGATGCAGATGTTCACTTTATCTGCGTCGGAACACCACAGAGCAAAGATGGACTTGCAGCAGATCTCACCTACGTTAAGGGATCTGTCGCTGCAATTGCTCCTTACTTGAAAGATGGCGCACTCGTCGTTGGTAAGTCGACCGTTCCAGTAGGAACAGCGCAAGCGCTCCGCGATTACTTGGCAGAACACGCGCCTCAAGCAGATCTTGCCTGGAACCCAGAGTTCCTTCGTGAAGGTTTCGCTGTTGAAGATACGCTGACACCTAATCGCCTCGTAGTTGGTGTTGCTAACGACCGCGCGGAAGAGATCCTCAAGGAAGTTTACGAGCCAGTGATTGCTCTAGGTACTCCTTGGATTCGTGCAGATCTTCCAACTGCAGAGCTCGTAAAGGTTGCAGCTAACTCATTCCTTGCTACGAAGATCTCATTTATCAATGCGATGGCTGAAGTTTGTGAAGCAGCTGGTGGAGATGTCACAGTTCTTGCAAAGGCAATTGGATATGACCCACGCATCGGTAACCGTTTCTTGCAGGCAGGTATCGGCTTCGGTGGCGGATGTCTTCCGAAAGATATTCGTGCATTTATGGCGCGCGCACAAGAACTTGGTGCAGATCAGGCACTTGAGTTCCTTCGCGAGATCGACAATATCAACCTCCGTGCACGTCAGCGCGTTATTGATGTAGTTCGCGCAGATCTCTCAGATGATTTAACTCAGTACAAAATTGCAGTGCTTGGAGCAACCTTTAAGCCCGATAGCGATGATGTGCGTGACTCCCCAGCACTCGATATCGCTGCGCAACTATCTGCCGCAGGTGCTCAAGTTGTTGTGCATGATCCAAAGGGAATCGAACCTGCACGTAAGCGCTTCCCCAACCTCGAATATGCCGAGAAGGTCGTCGATGCCGTTAAGGGCGCGGATGCAATTTTGCACTTGACCGAGTGGAAGGAGTACCGCGAGCTTGATCCATCTGTAATTGGTCAGCTTGTTAAGGGCAAGTTCCTTATCGATGGTCGCAATATGTTAGATCGCAACCTCTGGCG
>JBDLWK010000125.1:0-3070 GCA_039804335.1 Actinomycetota bacterium | reverse complement strand
ATTGAGTTACCTGCTGTTGCGCCACCAAGACCACCAGCAACTGGGAAGATTACATCTGCACCCTGCTGCTCGAAGTTCTTAGAGATCTGAAGTGCCTTAGCTGAATCTGAGAAGCCACCAACGAATGTTCCGTCAGCCTTCTTTGTATCCCAACCGAGGACCTGAACTGACTTGCCCTTCTTAGCGTTGTAGTGAGCAACACCCTTAGCAAAGCCATCCATGAAGATTGTGACAGGTGGGATGTTAAGTCCGCCGTATGTTGCGACCTTACCGGTCTTTGAAACGCCAGCTGCAAGGTAACCAGCCTGGAATGCAGACTCGTTTGTTGCGAACTCAAGTGGCTTGAGGTTAGCGATCTTCTTACCTGGGTATACAGATCCATCTGCACCGTGGTCTTCGCCATCCTGGTCAACAATTGCGAACTTCACTGTTGGGTTCTTCTTCGCTGCATCAACGATTGCGCTGTTGATAAGGAAGCCAACACCGACGATGATGTCACAGCCGTTGTCTACAAGCTTCTTAATGTTTGGTGCGTAATCAGCATCTGTTGCTGCTGCAAGGTATGAAACTGAAACGTTTGCATTTGCCTTCTTAGCAGCGTTTGCGCCAGCCCATGCTGAAGCGTTGAATGACTTGTCATCTACGCCACCTGTATCGAGTGCAAGGCAAGCCTTTGTTGCATTTGCTGCGGTTGCAGCAGGTGCTACACCGAAAGCAAGCGCTGCAGCTGCGAAAGCTGCAACAATCTTTGTTGTCTTCTTCAAGGGTTCCTCCAAGGAGATTGAAATGTGGATCCTTCAAACGCTGTTATGGGCTTAAAGGCTGTGTGGGGTGAGCCTATCTTTTGGGGCCTTTAATTCCTAAATAAAAGGAGGGATTTATCGGCGTGGCATGTAACAAATTGGAAAACTCTCAACCCCTACTTTAAAGAAAAGCTATTCGCTCCCGCCTTAGCCGGTGATTTTGGAGGCTGTTGCAGCTGCCTTATTGATCGAGGTGGTCGCTGCCGTCAGGGCTGGGAGGTAAGTGGTGAAGGAGATTCCGCCATCGATAACGGTGTAGCGATGTCCGTAGATTCCAGCGTCAGCATCAAGCACATCGAGATATTGCTTTCCAGAAACTGCCTTCTCAATGACGTCATACATCGCCTTATCAACGTGCTTCACAACTGTGGCATACAAAAACTTTCTTGTAGCACTTGTCACTGTTACATATTGATCGGGCTCGATCGTGATCAGACCAACTGCCTTGTAATTCTTCACCTTGGACTTGGAGAGATTGCGAGCAACTATCGAAGCAAATACCTCTGAGTTTGAACCTGGACGAGCAATAAAGATGACATCGGCCCCGGCATCCATTGCCTGCTTAGATGCCGTAACCGATGAACCGTTGACGTACTTCACCATCGATGAAACGGCTCGCTTTGAGGCGAGGACTCCTGCGAGAAAACCATTTTGATAAATATCGGCCTGATCGGTATTGGCAATCATCGCGACCTTGCCACTCTTTGATGCGAGCGCTGCGCTATAGCCAGCTAAGTAGGCTCCCTGAGTATCGGCGAAGATGAGTGATGTGACATTTAGGGCATCGATAGTTGCGTCGTTGAGGATTGCAAATTGTGTATTTGGGAATTCGACGGCAAGTGCCTGAATAGTAGGAGCGTATCCGGAGCCGACAACGATGATCGGGTTGCAATTCTTAGCAATCAACGCCCGCACGCGTCGATCGCGATCTGCGCTTGTTCCATCGGTAATCACCGGTTCGACAGTGAAGGAGAATTTCTTCTTCGCTTTATCTAGACCAACCGCTGTCGCATCATTAAATGAGCGATCGCCTCGGCCGCCGATGTCATAGGCGATTCCAATGGTGAGATTTGCAGCCGATGCCGGCGCCGCGCCAAGTGCTGATATCGCAAGTAGTAAAGCGACGATTGCAGCGCGAATCTTCATTAGAGAACCAGACCGAGATTCTTATAGCTGGCATCGAGTGTTGATTGTGCAACTTCTCGCGCCTTCTCGGAGCCTTGATGCAAGATCTTCAAAAGATGTGACTCATCTTCAAGCAGTTCAAGCGCGTGAGTACGTATTGGGCGGAAATACTCAACTACGACCTCTGCCACTGCAGATTTGAAGTCGCCATAACCTTTACCGGCAAACTCATTCTCGAGTTCTGGAATTGAAAGACCAGAGAGAGCTGAGTGGATTGTAAGTAGATTGCTGATCCCTGGTTTTTCTACTGAATCAAATTTAACTTCGCGACCTGCATCGGTGACAGCGCTCTTAAATTTCTTGAGATTTACCTCTGGCGCATCGAGAATATCGATGAGTCCCGAGCCTGATCCTGATGACTTACTCATCTTTGATGTTGGATCTTGAATATCGTAAATCTTTGCGCCTTGCTTGAGAATAAAGCCTTCTGGAATTTCGAAGGTCTGGCCATATCGTGAGTTGAAACGCCCAGCGACATCACGGGTGAGTTCGATGTGCTGGCGCTGATCCTCCCCCACTGGAACTAAGTGCGTTTGGTAGAGCAAGATATCGGCAGCCATCAACATTGGATATGTGAAGAGTCCAACGCGGGCAGCATCTGCGCCGGCCTTAGAAGATTTATCCTTAAATTGAGTCATACGGCTCGCTTCACCGAAGCCGGTCATGCACTCCATAATCCAACCGAGTTGGTTATGTTGTGGAACCTGTGATTGCACAAATAACGTTGATTTATCCGGCGAGATTCCGAGCGCTAACAATTGCGCAGCCGACATCAAGGTGCGCTTGCGCAAAAGTGCCGGATCTGTCTCGACAGTGAGCGCATGGAGATCGACGATGCAATAGAAAGCATCATGGCCATCCTGAAGTTCAACCCACTGCTTGACCGCACCAAGGTAATTGCCGAGGTGGAAGGAATCGCTGGTGGGCTGAATTCCTGAGAGGACGCGCTTCTTACTCATAGGCGCATTCTCGCACGAACTGCCTTTAACTTCGCATGGATTAATCCATAGAAGTGATTATGAACGCGAGATTAATAAACGCCCGACGCGCTTACCTTCCATGGAAAGTACCGATATTCGAAT
>JBDLWK010000124.1:0-3090 GCA_039804335.1 Actinomycetota bacterium | reverse complement strand
CTCTTCGCTCCAGAACAACCTGATTTCAACTGGGATAACCGTGAGATCGAAGATGATTTCCTTAAAACCCTTAAGTTCTGGGCAGATCGCGGCGTAGATGGATTCCGCATCGATGTCGCTCATGCTCTAAAGAAAGATTTATCAGAGCCCCTCAAAGATCAAGCTAGATACCCTGATTTAGTAAATCGCAAGGTTGGAGAAAACATTCTCTTTGACCGCGATGAAGTACATGAAATTTATAAGGAATGGCGCCAGTTATTTAACCAGTATGACCCGCCACGTGTTGCAGTAGCCGAAGCCTATGTTCCTGCAGATCGCCTTGCTCTCTATGCAAGCGCTGATGAGCTAGGTCAAGCATTTAACTTCGAGTTACTGAATGCAAACTTCAATGCCACTGAATTCAAGACAGTGATTGATCGCGGATTAACTCAAGCAAAGGCTTTGGGATCATCTTCTACCTGGTGCCTTAACAACCACGATCAGATGCGCCCTGCAACGAAGTACGGTCTACTTCCTACAGTTGATCAGATTCGTTGGAAGAATTCAGCAGGTGCAACAAGTCCGCTCGATGAAAAACTTGGTGTGCGCTCTGCAATTGCGGCATCGATGTTAATCATGGCACTTCCTGGTTGCACTTACATCTATCAAGGCGAAGAGCTTGGTCTCCATGAAGTTCTTGGAATTCCAGAGGATCAAATTCAAGATCCGCAGTATCTTCGCAATCTCAAAGTTGATGTTGGCCGCGATGGATGTCGCGTTCCACTTCCATGGACATCATCAGGATCTTCATTTGGATTTGGCGAAGGTGGTTCTCATCTTCCGCAACCACAATGGTTTGCAAAGAACTCAGTTGAAGCTGAGAGCCAGGATCCTCAATCGCCACTCTCAATCTTCCGCACGGCGCTCGAGCTTCGTAAAGGACTCGTGACAGAGGAAGAGATGCAATGGCACGAGACAGGTGATGCCAATGTCCTCCACTTCTCACGCCCTAATGGCTGGCACTGCATCACCAACTTTGGCCGCGGCCACTTTGACCTCACCGGTAAGGGAGAGATCATCCATTCATCTGGGCCACTGGCCGAGGCTGGTATCTACCTGATTCATGGGGTTGAAACGAGCGGCAATGACCTTCCACCAGCAACGACCGTCTGGACCCGTGCTTAAAGGAAAAATCACGCTCGTTTTTGCACCGTAATAGATATGTATATGTAGACTCGCCCCAGCCGTGGTCACGATTCAGGTGACCACACTGAATCTCCAACGGAGGAGAACCATGCGCGCATCTGCCGCTAACTCACTGGTGCAGGTCACCGGGTCCAACTTAAATATCACCTTTGTGGTTCTAGCAGTCGCCTTAGGCGCGCTCGCTATCGCCGTAGCCCTACGCGCACAGGTTCTCGCCCAGAGCGAAGGAACTGAGAAGATGCGCGAGATCGCAGGCGCTGTCCAGGAAGGCGCAGCTGCATACCTGCACCGCCAGTTCCGGACACTTTCCTACTTTGTAGGAATCGTCTTCTTCCTACTCTTCGCACTCCCAGCCGACACGACATCAATCCGTGTGGGCCGCTCAATCTTCTTCCTCGTCGGCGCAGGATTCTCTGCCCTCGTTGGATATAACGGTATGTGGCTTGCTGTGCGCGCAAATGTTCGCGTTGCAGAGGCTGCTCGCCAGAAGGATGGCGTTAAGGCAGTTCAGATCGCATTCCGCACAGGTGGCGTTGTCGGTATGACAACCGTTGGCCTCGGTCTCGTTGGTGCTGCACTCGTTGTGATTATCTACCGCGAGAATGCACCAGTTGTTCTCGAAGGTTTCGGTTTCGGTGCCGCAATGCTCGCGATGTTTATGCGCGTCGGTGGCGGTATCTTTACAAAGGCTGCAGATGTCGGAGCAGACCTTGTTGGTAAGGTCGAGAAGAACATTCCAGAAGATGACCCACGTAACGCTGCAACAATTGCAGATAACGTCGGCGATAACGTCGGTGACTGTGCTGGTATGGCGGCAGACTTGTTCGAGTCATATGCAGTAACACTCGTTGCAGCGTTGATTCTCGGTAAGGCAGCTTTCGGTAACGAAGGTCTTATCTATCCATTGATCGTTCCAGCAATCGGAATCGTGACAGCTGTTATCGGAATCTTTGCTACAAAGCTTCGCCCAACAGATAAGTCAGCAATGACAGCAATTAACCGCTCATTCTTTATGTCAGCGATTATCTCTGCCGGACTTACAGGTCTTGCAACATTTACTTACCTTCCAGCTAAGTACAACCTCCTTACAAATTACTCACAAGAAGTCGCAGCTGAGGCTGGCGATATCAACCCACGTGTATTCGCACTTGGCGCAGTAATCATCGGAATCGTTCTTGCAGCTGCAATTCAGGTACTTACAGGCTTCTTTACAGAGGTCGGCAAGCGTCCAGTAAACGATGTATCAGCGGCGTCACAGACTGGTTCTGCGACAGTTATCTTGGCTGGTATCTCAGTCGGTTTTGAATCAGCTGTTTACTCAGCTCTTCTCATCGCATCAGCAGTATTCGGTGCATTCTTGCTCGGTGGCGGATCAGTTGTCTTGTCACTCTTTGCAATCGCTCTCGCAGGTACAGGTCTTCTTACAACTGTCGGTGTCATCGTTGCGATGGATACATTCGGTCCTATCTCAGATAACGCACAAGGTATCGCTGAGATGTCAGGCGATGTAAAGGGTGAGTCAGCTCAGATCCTTACATCACTCGATGCAGTTGGTAACACAACTAAGGCGATTACAAAGGGCATCGCGATTGCAACTGCAGTTCTTGCAGCGACAGCGTTGTTCGGTGCATTTACAGATGCAATCAAGGAAGCAGTTATTAAGGTCGGTCGTGCAACATCTGATCTTCAGTATCAGGGTGTTCTCGATATCGCATCACCTCGCAACCTCGTCGGTTTGATTATCGGCGCATCTGTTGTATTCCTCTTCTCAGGTCTTGCTGTTAACGCAGTTTCAAAGGCAGCTGGCGCAGTTGTTGTTGAAGTGCGTAAGCAGTTCCGCGAGCACCCAGGAATCATGAACGGAACAGAGAAGCCTGAATACGGCCGCGTTGTAGATATCTGTAC
>JBDLWK010000123.1:0-3108 GCA_039804335.1 Actinomycetota bacterium | reverse complement strand
CGGCAGGTGCCCTCTTTGTCCGTTCATATGAACGAGGAGAGCGCGTACATACTTCGATGATTGCTCGCGGATATGGTGGAGAGCTACCAAAAACTGAGAGTCCGCTCATCACCCGTTCAAATAAAATTCTCGCTGCAGGTATTCCACTTGCTGCCTTAGTAATTACTACAGCAACTGGAGCACTCTTATGAGCACGCCATCACTTGATATCTCAGGGCTAGCTTTCGCCTATCCAGATGGAAACCAAGCTCTCTTTGGTGTAAATCTAAAGGTTGCAAAGGGTGAGCGCGTTGCACTGCTTGGCCCCAACGGCGCTGGAAAGACAACGCTGGTGATGCACCTCAATGGAATCCATGGCGCCCAGCGCGGTGAAGTTTTGATTGCAGGCAAGAAAGTTGATACCGGCGATAAGGAATCGCTAAAACAGATACGCGCGCAGGTGGGTATCGTCTTTCAAGATCCTGATGATCAGCTCTTTATGCCAACTGTCCGAGAAGATATTGCATTTGGCCCCTACAACATGGGCTTTCGTGGCGCAGAGTTAGATCAGATTGTGAACGATGCACTTACCCAGGTAGGAATGCTCGAATTTGCAGATCGCGCACCACACCACCTCTCCTTCGGTCAGCGTCGTCGCGTTGCAGTTGCCGGTGTTTTGGCGATGAAGCCTGAGATTCTCGTCCTCGATGAGCCTTCATCTAACCTCGATCCAGCTAGCCGCCGAGAGCTGGCCACAATCCTTAAGTCACTCGATATTACAATCTTTATGGTGACTCATGATCTCCCATATGCACTTGAGCTTTGTGAGCGCTCTGTCGTTCTGAGCGGTGGGTTGATTGCTGAAGATAGCTCAACCCGCGCGCTCTTGGCTGATGGCGAGAAGTTGGCGAAGTATCGCCTCGAGCTTCCCGCTGGTTTTACCGTCTCTGCCTAGAGATATTTATTCGCTCTTGTGCGATAGCCGCACCCACGAGAACAACAAGTGCACCTAGAGGTTCGTTCCAGGTGATGTGCTCTCCCAAAAAGATGATGCCGACAATCACGGCGACTACCGGCGTGAGATAGGTGACGCTACTTGCAATTGCGCTACCGGCAATCTGTATCACCTTAAAGTTCCACATATAAGCAAAACCGCTGCCGAAGACTCCAAGTGCAATCATTGAAGCAACTGGTCCAATCGGCAAGCTTTCGATTGAAATCCCATCAATCAGATAGATAGGTAGCAAGGTAAAGGTCGCAAGAATTAATTGTTGAGCAACGATTGCCTCTGTCTTAAATCCAAGCGGAATAACAAATTTTCTCGTGTATGGAAATGAGAATCCGTAACATGTGACCGCCAACAATAGGATTGCAACTGCCCACCAAGGATTATCGCCAAGGCCATTCCACGCACCTAGAACGATTAATACGCCTGCAAAGCCGATGAAGAGGCCGATAATCTGACTGCTCTTAGGTTTCTCGGCGCGATTGACAAGGAGAATCGCAATCAGAGTCATCAAGGGGGTGACTGCATTGATGATTCCGGCGAGGATTGAGGTCACCTCTGTCTCTGCAAGTGCGAAGAAGATTCCTGGAAAGACATTGAGGAGGAGCGAAACCACCCAGATATGGAGATAACTCTTTAGACCGCGAGGTAGTTCGATCTTCTTATAACTCGCATATGTATAGAGCGTGGCTGCACCTAAGGCGCAGCGAATAAAGGCTACGCCTATCGGAGAGAGAAAATCCAGACCGCTTTTGATGAAGATAAATGAGCAGCCCCAGATAAATCCGACGATGAGATAGAGCGGTAGCCACGACCCAGTTTTCTTCACTTGGCGAAGATACTAGAGAAGAGCGAGTGCGAGAGCTTTCTTTGCCGCTTCTTTACGGTCGCTGACGCTAAGCGCCTGATAAATACGCATTGTCTCGTGGCGAATAGTGCTGACGCTAAATCCAAGCTCGGTTGCAAGCTCATGGTTGGTTTTACCTTCGACCATGCCACCAAGAATTGATAACTGACGTGCCGTTAATTGTGTGGCGCCGGTATCTTCTCGATCGGCTGAGCCGGTAGATATTTTCTTTCCATCATGGCTCAGTGAAAGATAGAGCGAGATTGGAACTGCATAATCCAGAACAATTTCTTCAACTTTCTCTACCTGCGTTACCGGCTCTGAGAAACGGATGAGGAGATGGCCCTGTATTGCACCGCGGTGGCGAAGTTGAAACATCAACAACTTCTTATCGTCAGACCAATGATTTGGATTTCGACCGAGTGCAATATCTGCAGCATCGTGGTTCCATGAACGCCACTCTCCACTAGAGAATGTCTTCCCCTTCTTTCCATCATCAAAGCCGTATTCACCTGCAAAGGTCAGAGAGTCATCAGGGTTGAGGAGGCCGATACGGGCGCAACAAGCCTGGAGAGAGGCGAGGTGATCGAGCACTAGGGCTCGCGAAATCTCATCTGGGGTTGGGTGATAACTCAACCACTCGATAAAGCTACGTATCTCATTCATATTTGGAACCCTCTCAGATTGCTCTGACATGGATACCGTAGGGAACACCCCATTTTTATGCGATGGGATAACCAGTTTTGACCAGTCAAACCCCGACTGGTCGCTCAATGGTCATATTAAATATGGGCTACTAGCGCCTTCAGCTGCTCGATATGGCCCGCTAGATGGCCATCTGCCTGGAGTACGAGGCCTTCGAGCGTGACGGTAACCCCATCCTCGCGGACCATCGTGCGGCTCCAATGCTTCTCATCTATGAGCGAGAGGGTCTCAAGCATCGCGGCTCGGATTCCAACTATCGCCGCGAGCGACTTATTGATGCTCCGCTTCTCATATCCGAGCATCTCTGGATAACGCTCTTCATCAAAGAAGAACATCGTTGGATTATCTGAGCCAAGGGCCAAGAGGTAGCGCCCGGCAAAGTGGATCTCACCATCTGCAATGTGGTGGACGATATAGGCGGCAGACCATTCGCCTTCTGGCGCTGAATTTCTGGCGCGATCAGGAATCAGCGCGAGGGCATCTAAGAATTCAGTAGTTCTCTTCTGGTAGCTATCAAGTACTTTGCTCATTTTTCTCCAATGCGCGAATATAAAGGAAGGGTTTCAAATCC
>JBDLWK010000122.1:0-3109 GCA_039804335.1 Actinomycetota bacterium | reverse complement strand
GTGTCTGCGTAGTTGATTCCGATAGCTGTGACCTCGAGGAGGACCTCGTTCTCACCAGGTTTGGGATCAGCGAGATCGACCAGCTTCATTACTTCAGGGCCGCCGAACTCAGATATTTGAATAGCTTTCATAGTTCCACTCTAGGTGCTTTTCCTAAAAAGCACACTAATTTCCCCGAGGGTACAGGGCCTTATGCTTCATCAGCCAGTCAATCACCCTATCTGCGAAGGAAATATCGAGGGTAGGCGTATGGATACCCTCCTTAATAATCCAAAACTCGAGAGCACCTCTCTCGCATGAGTAACTCTCAGTCCGAATCTCTTCACCTTCGATACCACCTATGGCATCTATTGAGCCTTGTTTCGGATTGCCACAGCTATTGATATACGACCATCTCTTTACGGTCTCAACTGCAGATGTATAGCGATTACCAAAGAGTGCACCGCCGTCAAAGAGAATCGTCCCGTCTGCCTCACCATGGATGTGGAGGATCTTGGAAGGTTTAGCCCTGCAGGTTGCGATATTTGGATCCATCGCCCCAGCAAGTCCAGCTACAGCTGCGATTTCATTAAATCCGCTACAGAGAAAGGCATAGCTCATAAAGTGCCCATTAGAGTGGCCGAAGAGATAGATGCGGGAAGTATCGATATTTGCAGAGCCTTTTATCTTCGCAATAAGAGATTCAATAAAAGCCACATCGTCGACACCGGATCGATTGAAATCACAACATGCTGTTGTCGCATTCCAGTATTGGCTACCGAGGCTATCTTCTAGCCCATCCGGTGCGACATATGCCAATCCACGGTCATATGCTGCTTCTTGTAAGAATGTGTAGGCAGCTTGTGACTTACCGCTACCGGTATATCCGTGGAGATCGATGAGAAGTGGAACGCTTGAATTCTCTGAGTAGCCTTGGGGGAGAAAGAGCTCGGCGTCACGACCGTCAGAAATAGTGAGATTGATTGATTGCGCGCCGTCAGGGACTCGGGCATTTTGCTGAAACTCATTGTCAGGGGTCTTGGCGTTGAGCGCCGCCACACTGATCAAGACCCCGCCAATAACTAGACCAATAAGGGCGGTGCGACTTCGCTGTAAGAACTTCAGTCCCGAAAATCCTAATTTCATATCTGGAGATTACTAGTGGCAGAAGGCGTTGTCGTGACGAAACTTCCGTTGTCCGCAATGCTATTTCACGTGAAAGAGTAGATAGTTTAGGCTCGCGGGATGGAACTCACAACATGCCTTTGGTTCAATGGAAATGCTCGAGAAGCAGCAACTTTCTACACCTCAATCTTTCCCAATAGCTCACTCGCAGATAACTGGATTGCACCTACCGAGACTCCAGGCAATGCTGAGGGATCAGAGATTCTTGTTAACTTCACAATCTTTGGTCGTCCATTTATTGGATTAAATGGTGGTCCGCAATTTCCTCATAGCGAGGCGATTTCATTTCAGATTCCTTGTGCCGATCAAAGTGAGATAGATAGTTATTGGCAGATTCTTACCGCAGATGGCGGTCAAGAGAGTCAGTGCGGATGGCTTAAAGATAAATTTGGAATCTCGTGGCAAGTTGTCTCACCAGAGATGGGCAAATATCTTGGGGGAGCAGATTCAGAAGGAGCGCAGCGAGCCACACAGGCGATGCTTGCGATGAAGAAGATTGATCTTGGTGCGCTGGAGAAGGCTTATCACGGGCGCTAGTTTCGCCGCACCCTTGGCTTGCAATTTCCAACCGCCCCAAATTGCGCCAAATCTGGATACGTTCGCTTAACGTCTGATAGAACGGTTGTCGACCTTGGCTACAACTGTCGATGATGTCGAAGAGAGATATCCACTTGAAATTGGGGTGAGAACAGCATGGATTCTCACGAAGCCTCGAGTGGCAGGAATCCAGTTACATGTTGCAACCAAACTAGTACTCACTCGGTTGATGCATCCTGGAATGCGCTTTCCATTCTGAAAGAAAGTCACCTTCCCATCTGAGCCGGCAACGCCGAGATTGGCGGTGACGGTGGAGGCTGCTCGAAATGTGTTGTTTGCAGGAAGTGAGATTGAGATTGAAGATGCTGTGGGTGCTGAATTTCCAATAAAAACCTGGAATTTAAATGCCGAGGGATAAAGTCCTGTCTGTAGAGTCCAATCTGGATGGGTGCAAAAACTTGCACCGACCTTGCATGGACCAAAACCTAGCTCTGGCCCATCGTTATATCTAGATCGGTTCCAAGCGAGAACAGTTTGAGTATCAGTGAGGTTATGGAGCTGAAATGTTCCATGGCCATTTGTACCAATTGCAGCTGTGTCGTCGTAATCAAAAGTTGATGAACTACCGGATGGAGATATCCCTGACGAGGTCTGCGAGTAGTTATACGGCCATACCTCAATACGGCCGAGCGCGTAGCTTCCACTATTGACGGTTGAATAATTTGATGTGACAACTAAGTTGCTCACATTCTTCTGAAGGTTTAGAAGATTTGCATAATCAGGAAACTGCAGATCTTCCAGAGTGGCGCCGCTCCACTTATCAAAATATGCATCTACATAGTAAAGAGTTCCGCTTAGAGTCATCTCCATTCGCCAACGCACTTGGCTAAAGCTCTGGCTGGATGCTGCGGTCTGTGCTGCACCATTTCTTTCATAGCCCGCAGAATAAATCGCATTTTGATTGGCATCGCGTTGGGTACTGGTCGTCTGATAGATCAGAGTCCATGAATTCGCATCCGCGGGAGCAATGGATATGAGAGAGGTTCCGAAGGTCGCCAATAAGGCTAGGGCGAACCTGATTCTCATGGCGCAATTATGCGGGTTTAGCGATTGGGCTGGCGGCTTTCAATTCATAGCTGTAGCAATCGCAGCCAAACTTCTAAGTGGGTTGTGAGGGAACTTCCCACTGCTAAACGGGTATTTCCCCGACTTTTGGATTGTCGGGTCATAAAAGCGGACGTTACCCGCCAACCTCGCAGCTGTAAAGGTCTTGCCTGAGCGTCCTCGGGGGAGGACTGTTCTCTTATGACTGAACCACACATCTGTGAATACACACATGACTGCTCGACTCTCTATGACCTTTTGCCAAGGTTCTACTCTGCTCCAAGCTTGACGCTGGGAAACGAGA
>JBDLWK010000121.1:0-3168 GCA_039804335.1 Actinomycetota bacterium | reverse complement strand
CATATCCGTCTCGACAAATCCGGGTGCAATGACATTTGCAGTGATTCCTCGACTTCCCAGTTCACGCGCAAAAGATCTTGCCATGCCCACAAGCCCTGATTTGGAGGCAGAGTAATTGACCTGCCCGGCAGCGCCGACTCCCCCAACAACTGAACCGATGAAGATTAAGCGACCACGCTTTAATTTAAGGAGACCTTTAGTGGCGCGTTTAGAAACGCGAAATGCTCCAGTGAGGTTGGCGTCGATCACGCTCTCAAAATCTTCATCGCTCATCCGCATCACCAAGGTGTCCTTAGTAATGCCGGCGTTTGCGACGATAATCTCAGGCTGGCCAATCTCTGCCTCAATCTTGGCAAAGCCGGCGTCGACGGATTCACTTGAAGTGACATCCATCTGAACCGCATCGAACCCCTCAGGTGGCGTACCGCTCCGATAGGTAATGACGACGCGATGGCCGGCAGCCTTGAGGCTAGTTGCGATTGCTAGACCGATTCCACGATTGCCGCCTGTGACGAGTGCAATAGATGGCACTGGAGTTTCTGTAGAGCTCATAAGGGGAAACTTACTCGTTACTTCCGCGTAAGTACGATTTTCAGTGTGCCTTTATGGCTCGTGCCTCTTACTCTTACCTCATGGGACTCTCCAAGAAGAACGTAACTCAGGGCAATGAGAGTTTCGACATCACCTCTGCCCCTAAGAGTTTGAAGAATGACCTCGCCGGACGCCAACGTAGATATTTAATCTCGATGATTATCCGCACCCTCTGCTTCCTTCTCACCGTGGTCCTCCCAAGCCCTTATCGCTGGTTCGCACTTGCTGGAGCGATGTTTCTTCCATACATCGCAGTTGTCATCGCAAATGCTGGAAGAGAGACCGTTCTTCCCGGCACAAATATATTGAGCAAGAGGCCAAAGGGAATTGAGTAAGAAAGAGAGCAATTCGCTCTTTAAAAGTTTTGTAGCGCTACTGCTCATTGCAGGATGCCTGTGGGCCGCTCAATGGCAATATCACCGCGGCGTGGATCGAGCAGAGCGAAACAACCAGATTGAAGCGCGCGCAGATCTGCCCGCCATCACAATTGCAGAGGCAAAGATTGATGCAGCAGCAAATGAATGGCGCGCAATCAAGGTCGCCGGAGAGTTTGATTCAACTCGTCAGATACTTCTTCGCAACCGTTACTTTGAGGGTAAATATGGTTTCGAAGTCCTCACCGCTTTTAATGAGATCGGCGGTGATGAGTTCTGGGTGGATAGAGGCTGGGTTCAAGCAGGAGCTTCAGCGACCATCGCACCACAATTACCAGCTTTGCCTACCGGAACGGTAACGATAGAGGGACGTCTCCGTCTCGACCGGTCCTTACCGCAAGGAAAGTTCTTCGCAATTCCTACTGGAGGAAAAGGTGGATTGATCTCTGAGGCAAATGCCCAATCATCAAATCAAGAGAGCGGTATTAACTCAAGCTTCTATATCGATCTCTTAAGTGGTGATCAACCAGAGCTATTTCCTACCGTGCCAGCCGCGCTCCCCGAACTATCTGATGGACCACACTTCGCTTACGCACTGCAATGGATTATCTTCGGCGGGCTAGTTATCTACGGCCGGTTTCTCATTCGCCGTGAGGTCTTGACGCGAGAAGAGCTCTGAGTAAAGCCCTGATTTCTTCATCAACTCGCTATGTGTTCCACGTTCGACAATCACACCTTCATTAATCACGAGAATCTGATCAGCATCCATCACAGTGCTTAAGCGATGGGCAATCACCAATGATGTTCTACCAACGAGAGCCACCTTCAGCGCTGCCTGCACTAACTCTTCGTTTTCAGAATCAAGGTGCGCGGTAGCTTCGTCGAGAATAACGATGGCAGGGGCCTTCAAGAGCATTCGTGCGATAGCCAGTCTCTGCTTCTCACCACCTGATAGTCGATGTCCGCGCTCTCCAACCATCGTATCGAGGCCATTAGGTAGAGATTCAATAAGAGTCCATATCTGCGCCGCTTTACATGCAGCAATCAGCTCTTCATCGGTCGCATCGCTCTTTGCATAGCGCAGGTTCTCTGCAATCGTCTCGTGGAAGAGATGAGGATCTTGAGCAACAACGCCGATCTGATCACGTAAAGATTGCAAGGTGAAATCACGGATATCAGTGCCATTGATAGAGATTGAGCCAGCAGTGACATCGTAAAGGCGTGGCATCAGCGCTGAGAGCGTTGTCTTACCAGCCCCCGAAGGGCCGACTATTGCAGTGAGGGTTCCTGCCTCTGCCGTGAAGGTTAGCCCTTTGAGAATTTCGCCGCTCTCGACAATCTCTTTCTTTGCCACGGACTCCAATGAGGCAAGTGAAATCTCTTCGGCAGTTGGATAGGCAAAGTGAATTCCCTTTACCTCAATCTCGGCGCTCCCAGGTTGAAGATGGAGAGCGCCCTTCCTCTCCTCCACCATGGGATGAAGATCGAGGACTTCAAAGATTCGTTCAAATGAGACGAGCGAAGTCATGACATCGACTCGCACATTAGAGAGTGCCGTAAGGGGTCCATAAAGGCGAGCAAGCAGCGCAGTAATTGCGAGCAGAGTTCCGACAGTGATTGATTTATCAATTGCTAGATGTCCGCCGAGCCCGTAAGCAAAAGCGGTGGCAACTGCAGCAACGCTGGTGAGCGAGATAAAGAAGATGCGATTGAGCATCGCCATCTGGATTCCAATATCTGCAACTTTTCGAGCTCGGGATGAGAAGAGCTTCGACTCCTGCTCGGGCTTTCCATAGAGCGAGACCAACATTGCACCAGAGACGTTAAAGCGCTCGGTCATCGTGCTCGACATCTTTGCATTGAGATCGAATGACTCTCTTGTCAATGCTGCAATTTTTCTTCCCACCCATTTAGTTGGGTAGATAAAGAGAGGCAGGAGCAATAAAGAAATCACAGTGATCTGCCATGAGAGGAAGAGCATTGTTCCGGCAACTAGGACCAAGCTAATGACGTTGCTTACAACACTGGAGAGGGTGGAAGTGAATGCTTGCTGCGCACCCATCACATCCGAATTAAGGCGCGATATCAAGGCGCCGGTCTGTGTACGAGTAAAGAAGGCGACAGATTGTTGCTGAACATGGGAGAAAAGTTGAGAGCGAAGGTTATAGATAAGCCCTTCTCCGACTCGAGCCGAGAACCATCT
>JBDLWK010000120.1:0-3183 GCA_039804335.1 Actinomycetota bacterium | reverse complement strand
GAGCTCGTTACAGATAAGTAATTCGTTACTCATCTAACGACAAGTAATTTAAATGGCCGAACCCGCTCTCTTCCCAGAGGGCGGGTTTCGTCGTTTACGTCTAGATATTGCATATGACGGAACGCTCTTTTCAGGCTGGGCAACTCAGCCAGGTATGCGCACGATGCAAGATATGGTCGAAGAAGCGATTGCCCGAATAGTCCGCCATGATGTGGATTCAGTTGTTGCAGGTCGTACCGATGCCGGAGTCCATGCGACTGGCCAGGTGATTCACGTAGATGTTGCAGATGCTGCCTTCGATCGCGAGCTCACCTATAAAGACCTTCGCTACAAACTCAATCGCCTCCTTGATGAAGATATTCGCATCACCAATATCACCGATGCGCCCTCAGGCTTTCACGCGCGATTCTCTGCACTTCGCCGCGCTTACACCTACAAGATTCTCGATGATAATCAAGTCATTACCCCTGCTCAGCGCTTTGATGTTGCGCCCTGGTATCGCCATCTCGATGAGAAGGTAATGAACGAAGCTTCATCACTCTTACTAGGCACCCATGATTTCGCAGCCTTTTGTAAGTTTAAGCAAGGTGGAACAACAATCCGCACCCTCGAGAAGTATCACTGGGTTCGCACAGATGATGGATTATTAGTTGCAGATGTTGTCGCTGATGCATTCTGCTATTCGATGGTTCGCAACCTCGTTGGGGCAATTGTCTGCGTTGCAGATGGCCGGAAGCCAACTGAATGGATTAGCGAACTATTAGAGAATAAAGAACGCGTCTCAGATTCATTGGTATTTCCTGCTCGCGGATTGACTCTCTACCGAGTGGATTACCCATCTGAAGATCAGCTACTAGAGCGAGCACGTATTACCGTGGCTCGACGTGGAGACCTCTTTGATATGTATGGCCAATTAAAGGCGAAGAAGTAATGGGACATATTGATGTTTCTGGCGTCGAGTACTCGCTCTCAGATGGTCGCGTACTCCTTAACGATGTCTCATTCCGCGTCGGCGATGGCGCAAAGGTTGCCTTGATTGGCCCTAATGGCTCTGGCAAAACAACGCTGATCCGCATGATCTGTGGCGATATCTCACCCGATGAAGGCCAAGTATCTATCACGGGTGGATTAGGCGTGATGCGCCAATTTGTTGGTTCAGTCCGTGATGAAACTACCGTCCGCCAGATTTTGCTCTCCGTTGCACCGAAAAATATTCGTGACGCGGCCGAAAAGGTATTGGCAACAGAGAAGGCGATGAACGAACAAGATACCGAGAAATCTCAGATGGCATATGCCCAAGCAATTATCGAGTGGGGCGATGTCGGGGGATATGAGTACGAAGTAATTTGGGATGTCTGCTGCACCGAGATGCTCGGCAAGACTTTCGATGAGGTTGCAGAACGTCTTGTCAGCACCTTATCTGGAGGCGAACAGAAGAAGCTTGTAGTGCGCGCACTCCTGGAGGGCCCCGAAGAAGTTCTGATGCTCGACGAGCCAGATAACTACCTTGATGTTCCTTCGAAGCGTTGGTTGGAAAAAGTCATCAACGAAACAAAGAAGACAGTTTTCTTTGTCAGCCACGATCGCGAACTCCTAGAGAACACTGCAACTCGCATCGTTGCTCTCGAGCAAGGAATTACTGGAAATACCGCATGGGTTCATGGCGGAAAGTTCTCAACTTGGCACGAGGCACGCAAGGCACGTAATGCACGGTTTGCAGAGATGCTATTGCGCTGGAAGCAAGAACATGAACGACTAATTACTTTGGTAAAGACGCTTCAAGTGCAAGCTGCGATTTCGCCAGATATGGCAAATAAATATCATGCGATGCAGACCCGTCTACGTAAATTTGAAGAAGCTGGTGCGCCAGTTGCACCACCAATCGAGCAAGATGTTCGCGTTGGATTAAAGGGTGGCCGTACCGGCCTACGCGCACTCACCTTTGAAGATGTAGCAATCGAGAATGGTTCGGGGGAGTACCTCACAAAGCCATTTAACTTTGAGGTCTTCTTCCAAGATCGCATCGCAGTTTTAGGAAAGAACGGAACTGGAAAGTCACACTTCTTCCGACTTATCTCGGGCGAAGAGATGAAGCACACCGGAACATTTAAATTAGGTGCACGCGTGGAGGTTGGATACTTCGCCCAAACACATGCCCATCCAGAGTTTGAAAATAAATCTCTCCTTGAAATCCTCTGGGAGATGCACTCTCTTCAATTAGGTCCAGCAAAATCTGTATTACGTAAATATGAGATCGATCAACAGGCAGAGCAGAAGTTCACATCACTCTCTGGAGGACAGCAGGCACGATTCCAGATTCTCTTGCTAGAACTTTCAGGTGCCACCTTGCTCCTGCTCGATGAGCCGACCGATAACCTCGACCTCGCCAGCGCCGAAAGCCTCGAACGAGCCCTCGATGCCTATGAGGGCACTGTCCTGACCGTGACCCACGATCGCTGGTTTACGCGTGGATTTACCCGTTTTCTCGTCTTTGGCGACGATGGCCAGGTCTATGAGAGCCCGGAACCAGTCTTTTAACCCTGGAATAGGCCGATTTTGACCCTACCCATGCGGGCAGGTAAAGTTCCTCTCCTGCGCCAGTAGGTGCTTTGAACAGCTCAAACGAAAAGAAGAAGGTATAAAAGCATGCGTACATATAGCCCAAAGGCAGGCGACGTAGTCCGTAAGTGGCACGTTATCGATGCACAGGATGTTGTGCTCGGACGTCTGGCAACTCACGCTGCGACACTTCTTCGCGGAAAGCATAAGGCGACCTTCGCACCTCACATGGATATGGGTGACTTCGTCATCGTAATCAACGCTGAGAAGATCGCGCTCTCAGGTAACAAGACAACAACAAAGTTTGCACACCACCACTCAGGTTTCCCAGGCGGTCTTACATCGACTGTTTACGGCGAGCTCCTTGAGAAGCACCCAACCCGCGCTGTAGAGAAGGCGATCAAGGGAATGCTTCCTAAGAACCGTCTCGGTCGCGAGATTGCAGGAAAGCTCAAGGTCTACGCAGGCCCAGAGCATCCACATGCTGCACAGGCACCAGTTCCATATGTATTCACTCAAGTTTCTCAGATCATCAAGTAAGGGATAAGAAAATATGTCAGATACAACTTTCGAGCTTGATGAGAACGAAGTTCCAACTTCATACTCTTCTTCAACACCAGCAGC
>JBDLWK010000119.1:0-3652 GCA_039804335.1 Actinomycetota bacterium | reverse complement strand
GCGCTGCCTTAGCAAGCGATCCCTTCATAGCACCAGCAAGCTTTGCAAGAAGTACTTCGCGTGACTCGAGGTCTGCGAGCTTCATGATCTCTGCTGCTGAAACGAACTTGCCTTCGTAGATTCCACCCTTGATAACAAGTAGTGGGTTCTCCTTCTGGAAGTTCTTCATGTTGCGAGCTGCATCGATTGCATCGCCCTTGATGAATGCAAGCGCTGATGGACCAGCAAGAAGATCATCAGAGATCTCTACGCCAGCGTTCTTTGCTGCAATCTTGGTGAGTGTGTTCTTTACGACGCTGTACTTGGTATCTGGACCAAGTGAGCGACGTAGCGCCTTCATCGAAGTCACGGTAAGACCGCGGTATTCGGTGAGGTATGTCGCTGTAGCTGACTTGAAATCTTCAGTCAGTTCAGCAACTGCTGCTACTTTATCTGGGCGAGCCATTCGGTTCACCTTCCTCTAGTAAAAAATCCGTGACGCGTAAGCGTGCACGGATTAATGTGAACACCTACGCGGGCTGAGATTCCTCATTTATCTTAAAACCTTGCGGCTTCAAGACCTGCGGTCTTTGGTTATGCCCGTAGGTTACGCGGGCGCTCCCCCGAGGGTCAAATTGAGCGTGAAAGACGGCTTGCCCTGCGGACTGCGAGGGTAGAAGTGATGATTGAGAAGATTACGGCGATGAGAACCCCATTGAATTGGGCCTTAGTAAGCGCCCCGGCCGCCAGGGCTGTTGAGCCGAGTACAAATGAGAACTCCCCTACCTGGCTTAGCCCCACTGCCAGCTGTGCGCTGCTATCTCCGATATTTCGATAATGTGCAAGGAGTAGAGCGGGCACCGTCTTCAAGAGCACCATCATTGCAATCAAGATAGCCGCAAATGGAAGAGACTCGACAATGAGATCAGGATCGACCAAGCTACCAATCACAACAAAGAAGAGGACTTGAAAGAGATCTTTAAAGGGTAGAACAGCTTTGCGAACGTTATCTGTATCTCTGCTCTGGTTGATTGCAAGGCCAGCAACGAAGCTGGCTAGCGCCATCGGAATATCGAAGAGCACGGTTCCAAATGCAGCGATTGATAGTCCGATTGCCACAGAGTAGATAAGGAAGAGGTCGCTCTCCCATCGCACAATTCGCAACAAGAACGGCAGCAATCTCGATGCAATTATCGCGAGGATAGTAAATCCAATTAATCCAATAACCGCCCTCACTGGTGATTCACTTGAATTACCCAGAATTGCAATGATGAATGCGGCGAGCGTGACACCAGTGATGTCTTGGAGCACCGACCATCCCAGAAGAGCTTCTTCCGTGCCAACACTCGTTGTGCGGCGGCGACTGCGAGTGATATTTACAATGACAACGCTAGATGACATTGCGATTGACAGCGCCAAGAGTGCTGCGCCAAAAAGAGGTATGTCGAGTGCAAGAAATACAAATGTGCCAAGAACGGTGCCAAGTAATACCTGAACCGGCGATGCCCACAGAAGTGAGCCATGCTCATTCTTAATCCGCCGCAGATCAATTTCGATGCCTACTTCAAAGAGGAGTAGTACGACTCCGATATCTGCCAAAATCATTATCTGATTGCTATCGGCAACAAAGCCGGGTGTGAAAGGCGAGACCAAAACCCCGGCCAGTAAGTACCCAACGATTGCGGGCAAACCTACTTTACGAGCGAGCAAGCCACCTGTTGCAGCAACAAGAAGTACAGCCCCAACATCCAGGACTAGCGGCGCTGTTTCTACGATGGATGCCATGTCTCAATACTATGGAGATAAATGAGAGAAGGCCTCGGAATTAACCGAGGCCTTCTCTGTGAAACTTTTACTTAGTTAGCTGATGGTTCGCGTGTGAGGTTTGGATCTACAGCGATTCCAGGGCCCATTGATGTTGAGACAACAGCCTTCTGGATGTAGCGACCCTTTGAAGAGTTTGGCTTCACACGAAGAACTTCTTCAAGAGCTGCGGCGTAGTTCTCAGCGAGCTTATCTGCAGAGAATGAGACCTTACCGATGATGAAGTGGAGGTTTGAGTTCTTATCAACGCGGAACTCGATCTTTCCACCCTTGATATCTGTAACAGCCTTCGTGACATCTGTTGTCACTGTTCCTGTCTTTGGGTTTGGCATCAAACCACGTGTTCCGAGCACCTTACCGAGACGACCAACCTTGGCCATCAAGTCAGGAGTTGCGACTACTGCGTCGAAGTCCAAGCGACCCTTTGAGACCTCATCGATGAGTTCATCTCCACCGACGATATCTGCACCAGCAGCACGTGCTTCATCAGCACGCTCACCGTTCGCGAAAACCAAAACGCGAGCGGTCTTACCGGTTCCGTGTGGCAAGTTCACTGTTGAACGAATTGCCTGGTCTGCCTTCTTTGGATCAACGCCGAGAACGAGTGCAACTTCGACTGTTGAGTCGTACTTAGTTGTTGAAGTTTCCTTAGCAAGTGTTACTGCCTGAAGTGGTGTGTAAAGGTGATCTTTCTCGACCTTTGCAGCTGCTTCTGTGTACTTCTTTGAGCGCTTCATTTCTTCCTTCTTTCTAACTCTCGTTAGTTCAGGTTGTGGTTAGCGAACCAGCGCGGTTCTCCCACAAATTCTTCAAAGTCACATGACCGGCGGTCATTGACTCTCAATCTTATTTAATTGTTATGCAGAGACAGTGATGCCCATTGAGCGTGCTGTACCTGCGATGATCTTCGCTGCTGCTTCGATGTCGTTAGCGTTGAGATCTTCCATCTTTGTTGTAGCAATCTCCTTGACCTGGGCCATGGTGATATTTGCAACCTTGGTCTTGTGAGGGATAGCTGAGCCCTTTTCGACTCCTGCTGCCTTCAAGATCAAACGTGATGCTGGTGGAGTCTTTGTGATGAAGGTGAATGAACGATCCTCGTAGACAGTGATTTCTACTGGAACGATCTGACCCTTCTGGCTTTCAGTCGCAGCGTTGTACGCCTTGACGAACTCCATGATGTTTACGCCGTGCTGACCGAGCGCTGGACCTACTGGTGGAGCAGGTGTGGCAGCGCCGGCTTGGATCTGGAGTTTAATAAACCCAGTTACCTTCTTCTTTGGTGCCATTTCTTTATCTCTTTTCTTGGTTTTTTCGCTTTAAATCTATTGGGTGGGACTAGACGATCTTCTGAACCTGGTTGAAGCTGAGTTCTACCGGAGTCTCGCGACCGAAGATAGATACCAATACCTTGAGCTTTGCCTGCTCTGGCATGATCTCTGAAATATTGGCTGGAAGAGTTGCGAACGGGCCATCCATGACGGTGACTGACTCGCCGATCTCGAAGTCAACATCCTTCGCCTCGACCTTGTCGCCCTTCTTGGATGGACGTGGAGCAAGAATCTTCTCAACATCATCGAGTGACAATGGGCTTGGGTTGTGAGCATTTCCTACGAAGCCTGTAACGCCAGGTGTATTACGCACTACAGACCAAGACTCATCTGTGAGGTCCATACGAACTAGAACGTAACCTGGGTAGACGTTGCGCTTTACAACTTTGCGAGCGCCGTTCTTAAATTCAACAACTTCCTCTTCAGGTACTTCAACCTGGAAGATGTACTCCTCCATGTTGAGTGTGTGGATACGGTTGGCAAGGTTGCCCTTTACCTTCTTCTCGTAACCTGCGTAA
>JBDLWK010000118.1:0-5978 GCA_039804335.1 Actinomycetota bacterium | reverse complement strand
ACGCTGACAATGTCACCTAAATCAATATCTGACTTCCAGGCATCGAGCGCCTCTTGGCCAACCTTGTCGAGAGATAACATTGCCTGAAGTTCGGTGCCATCACCTTCGCGAAGAGTTGCAAAACATAATTTTCCAGTATCGCGCTTGAAGATAATGCGACCTGTAAGGGATTCGATATCGCCGGTAGCAACATCAATATCGAGGCCGGTGTACTTCTCGCGGATCTCCTTGAGGGATTTAGTGCGGTCTACTGAGACTGGGTATGGCTCAATCCCGCGCTCGAGCAATCCAGCGCGCTTCTCGCGTCTAATGCGGAGCTGCTCTGGAAGGTCATCTTCGATAGGTGCGCTCTTTGATCCGTTGTTTTCAGTCGTCATAGTGGGTGGAGTCTACTTTAGAGATTCTTCTCATGAATCAGGCGAAGGCCAATAAGGGTTAAATCAGGCTCATATTCATCGATAGTTTCAGCAACACCGATGATCAATGGAGCAAGGCCACCAGTTGCGATAACAGTTGGTGCTTCATCGTAATCAAGGGCGAGCTCTGCCGTGATGCGATCAACAAGTCCATCGACCTGTCCGGCAAAACCAAAGATGGTTCCCGATTGAAGCGCCTCCACAGTGTTCTTTCCGATCACACTCTTGGGACGGATAAGTTCAACCTTACGAAGTTGTGCAGCGCGTGATGCAAGGGCATCAACAGAAATTTCGATTCCAGGTGCCAGAGATCCGCCGAGGAATTCTCCCTTGGGTGAGACGACATCAAGGTTTGTTGAGGTACCAAAATCAACGACGATAGCTGGACCGCCGTAGAGAGTATGGGCAGCAAGAGTGTTGACGATGCGGTCTGCACCAATCTCCTTTGGATTATCGACGAGCAGTTGTACTCCAGTCTTTGTTCCTGGTTCAACTATTGTCGTTGGAAGATCTGCAAAGTATGTGTTGATCATTGTTCGCAGCTCGCGCAGAGTCGCTGGAACAGTGGAACAGATAGAGAGCCCAGTCAAGGTATAGCCGGTTACAAGTGCGTTGAACTGTAACCAGAGCTCATCAGCTGTCGTACGTGGATCAGTCTTTACTCGCCATGACTTAACAAGCTCTTCGCCCTCAAATACTCCGAGGACTGTATTTGTATTTCCAACATCGACTGTTAATAACATAGTTACTCCGCTCTCATATCTAAACCAATATCCAGGACAGGTGCGCTATGAGTCAACGCCCCTATTGCAATGTAATCAACACCAGTCTCTGCATATGCCCGAGCGTTCTCGAGCGCAATCCCACCCGATGCCTCAAGCTTGGTAGCCCCAGCAACGATTGCAACTGCCTCACGACATTGCGTTGGTGTCATGTTGTCGAGCAAAATCAGATCTGGCTTCAATGGCAGAACTTCCTGCAGCTGATCAAAGTCATCTACCTCAATCTCAATGGGAGCTGCAGGAAATGCGCTGCGGACAGCGTTAAATGCTTGTGATACTCCCCCGGCAGCTGCGATGTGGTTATCTTTGATAAGAGCTGCATCTGAGAGCGACATCCGATGATTTGTGCCGCCGCCCATTCGCACTGCGTACTTCTCTAATTGGCGATAGCCCGGAGTTGTTTTGCGCGTATCGCGCACCTTGCATTCTGTGCCGGCAACAGCTGATACCCATTGCGCGGTAAGGGTTGCGATTCCACTTAAGTGGCCAACGAAGTTCAGTGCTGTGCGCTCTGCTAATAAGATTGCACGAGTATTTCCTGTAACTGTCAGAAGTACATCCCCGGCCTGAATTACATCACCATCACTCTTCTTAACGGTGATCTCGCTCAAACCCAACTCTTCAAGCGTTGCCTTCACCATATCTATACCTGCAAGCACGCCAGCTTTTCTCGCTGTGAAATCTGCTGTACTAACTGACTCTGCTGAGATTGTTGAGACTGAGGTGAGATCTTCTCCGCCTTCAAGGTCTTCAGCGAGAGCGCTTCTAATCAATTCGAGGTTGATCACTTATCACTGACCTCCTGATATCCAGTTGTCCACGATCCACTTTGATCTAGTTGTTGGATGATTCGCTTGCGCCAGAAATTGCTCGTCTCTGGGAAATCTTCACGCCAATGTGAACCACGTGTCTCTTGGCGAATAAGGGCCGCCTTCAATATTGCCTGAGCGAGCTGGAATAAGTTTGTCGCCTCCCACGCTTCAACACATGGCTCATTGCTGCGGCGATCTTCGATGCGGGTCAGATCAGCACTTGTCTTGAGCAATGAATCAGATGAGCGAAGCACGCCAGCGCCACGACTCATACTTGCCTGCAATTCAGCGCGAACCTGTGGATCTAAAAGAATCTCTTGTGAAAGATTTTCTACCGGTGCACCTGGTTCAGGGGTATGGATTGCAATATCTGATGCGATTCGAGCGCTGAAAACCAGGCCTTCTAAGAGCGAATTTGATGCCAGACGATTTGCACCGTGGACCCCAGAACAAGCGGTTTCTCCACATGCATAGAGGCCAGGAACGCTGGTGCGGCCATTGAGGTCAACGCGGACGCCACCTGATGCGTAATGTGAGGCAGGGGCAACTGGAATCAGGTCGCTCATGGGATTAATCCCACGAGAGATACATGATGCATAGATGGTTGGAAAACGTTTTTCAAATCCTTCGATATGGCGAACATCTAGCCATACATGGCGCGCGCCTGTCTCATTCATTACGCGCATACTTGCAATAGCAACAACATGGTGCAAGTTCTGCCATGGGATGCAATCCCTGCATAAATCTATTGCCCTGATCATCAACGAGATAAGCGCCTTCGCCACGAACAGCTTCACTAATGAGCGGTTGTTGTCCTTGTGAATTATCGCCAAGCCATAGGACTGTTGGGTGGAATTGAATAAATTCAACGTCGGCAACTTTTGCTCCAGCACGGAGTGCAAGTGCGACACCATCACCAGTTGAGACAGATGGATTTGTAGTCTGCGCAAATACTTGTCCAAGGCCACCAGTTGCAAGGACAACTGCCTTTGCAAGTGCACGACCCACGCCATCACGACTTCCGGCGCCGATAACGTGAAGTGTCACTCCGCAGACGTCACCATCTTCATCTTTCAGTGCATCGAGAACAAGCGCATGCTCAACTACTTCGATCTCGGGATCTTCAGTCACTGCTGCAAGTAGCGCACGTGAAACCTCTGCGCCGGTTGCATCTCCACCAGCATGAAGGATGCGGTTGCGATGGTGTCCACCTTCGCGAGTCAGCGAAATCTCACCGGATGCCTCGGTATCAAACTTTGCACCACGTTCAATTAATTTACGTACTGCTTCCGGACCTTCTGTCACCAATACGCGAACTGCCGAAACATCACAGAGCCCTGCACCTGCATCTAAAGTGTCGGCAAGATGCTCCTCTGGTGAATCTCCTTCACCGAGAGCTGCTGCAATGCCACCTTGCGCCCATTTAGTAGAGCCCTCATCTACGCGCGCCTTTGTTACAAGGAGGACAGAGAGACCGTAGGTGCGACATTGAAGCGCTGTTGTTAAGCCAGCGATTCCAGAACCTACAACGATGACATCAGCTGTTGCAGTCCAGCCAGGAGCAGGGGCTAATAGCTTCATTTATTCTGCTCACTCTTCACCGGCATATTGTCGAGCAAACGCACGCCATTAATCCAACCGGCGACTATCGCACGCTTAAATTGAGTAGATTCTGTCGGCGCTAGGAAAGTTACCTCATCGATGTAATCGGCATAGTCCAGAGTCAAGGCTGGCTCAGAGGTCAGAATCTCTCGCAGTTCAGCTTCGCTAGCAGAATCTCTCAAGGCCCTTGAGATGATTTGTGCAGCCTTGCGTCCATGAGTATCTAACCGAACATTGCGCGATGACATTGCCAAGCCATCTTCCTCGCGGATAATCGGTGCAGCTACTATCTGAACTTTATCTGCAATTTCGCGAATGAGAGCTAACTGCTGGAAATCTTTCTCTCCAAAGATTGCAACCTCTGGTTTTACAAGATCAAAGAGTCGACGGACAACTGTGACAACGCCATCAAAGTGGCCCGGGCGGGATGCGCCCTCGTAGAGATCAGCGATGGGTCCAGCAGTTATTCGAGGAAAGTCGTCCGGATAAATCTCTTCATAGGTAGGAAACCAGAGATGTGTCACTCCGAATTTTTCAGCTAATTCAATATCTGCCTCTGGTGTGCGGGGATACTTCTCAAGGTCGCTCTGATCTTCAAATTGAAGAGGATTGATATAGATACTTGCCACAACGTTCTCTGAATACTGTGAAGCAATCTGAAAGAGCGAGCCATGTCCGGCATGGAGCGCCCCCATGGTGGGAACAAATGCGCAGGACAAAGGAAGCTCTTGTGCGCTTGTTACTACCTTCATGGCTCCAGTCCTTTCAGGTACCGGGCAGACAGTGTGATGAGTCTAAGGCGTTACGGCAGTTGTGCCAAAAGATCAGAAATCTTTCCATGGGTAATCAGAACTGCATCAGGTTCTATTTCATACCAAGGTTCGAGGACGAAGCGACGTTCATGAGCACGCGGATGTGGAAGTTGTAGCTCGTCTGCATAGCTCAAGATTGCGCCATATTGAATCAAGTCGAGATCAATAGTCCTTGGTCCCCAATGGATTAATCGCTCGCGCCCAAGCGCTTTTTCGATTCCATGGAGAAGGGCCAATAACTCTGCTGCTGGTAATTCACTCTCTGCGATACAGATTGCATTGAGGTAATCGGGTTGCTCAGGGCCGCCTACAGGAGCCGTTGTTAAGTACTGTGAAATAGCTATTACATCGAGTGATTCACGTAAGAGGGCTACGGCCAGATCCATCTGCTCTTGTGGGTCACCAATATTTGCACCGAGAGCAATTACGGCTTTCATGGGCGGGTAATAGTCACTGCAATATCGGTGACGCTTTCGCTCACAGGCGCTGCAGGTTTATGAACTGTCACAGCAATTTTCTTAACGATAGGAAAATTCTCAATGACGGTATCTGCGATAAATCCAGCTAAACGTTCGATGAGGTCGAATTGCAATTTCTCAATGGCATTCTTTGCAATAGCGGTAAGGAGGCTGTAATCAACAGAATCACTTAATTGATCGCTCTTGCTAGCGGCTTGGAGATCTATCTCTAACTCGAGGTCGATAAAGAATTCTTGTCCATCACGCTTTTCAAAGTCAAAGACTCCGTGGTAACCGTAGCCTTTGATTCCTTTAATCGAGATTCGGTCGCTCATCACTTCACCAATGCTACGTGAGGCGCGACGCTATGGACACGGACTGCCCAGATTCCCTTACCGACGAGTGATTCAGATATCTTGAGCGTCCCAGCTTCGCGTTCATCAGGAGTTTCTCCTCCGATAAAGCGCTTACGTGAATGGCCGATGAGAACCGGATACCCAAGTGCGGCGAACTCATCAATACGGTTGAGGATCTCCCAATTATGTTCAGCATCCTTTGCAAAGCCAAGACCAGGATCAAGCACAATATTCTCGCGCTTGATACCTGCAGCTAAGGCTTTATTTAGTTGAATCGTTACTTCATTAATTACATCTTCAACCACATCGTTGTACTGAGCCTTTGCGTTCATATCTTTCGATGGACCTCGCCAATGCATCAGGGTGTAGGTACAGCCAAGGTCGGCAACGGTGGCAAACATTTCAGGATCTGCAGCTCCGCCGCTGACATCGTTGACTATCGTTGCACCGGCTTGAACAGCTAATCGAGCAGTTGAAGCGCGCATAGTGTCGACGCTGATATCAACGCCTTTCCCGGATAGCTCCTTAATGACGGGTATTACGCGAGCCTGTTCTTCCTCTTCAGATACCCGCTCTGCTCCAGGACGTGTTGATTCTCCGCCCACATCAATAATGTCCACGCCTTCTTCAATCATCTCTAGGCCGCGGGCGACAGCATGTTCAAAGGTGTAATGCTTACCGCCGTCGGCAAAGGAGTCTGGCGTGACGTTGAGGATTCCCATTACCAACATGGTGCTATC
>JBDLWK010000117.1:0-3303 GCA_039804335.1 Actinomycetota bacterium | reverse complement strand
GGCTATTCACCCAGCAGTGAAGTGGCTCGTTTGATTGATGAACAATGGGTGGATTACAAGCGCTCCCGTGGCAAGGTTAAGGTCAATACATTTACCCCAGAGCGTGGCGAACTACTGCCATCACGGGCTCTTGCTCCAATTAAGAAGGCGTTAGCTACTGGTCCGGTGCTCTTTATCGTTCCGCTTAAAGGATATGCCCAAGCGATTCGATGCGCCCAATGCCGTACCGTCTCACGATGTACTTGTGGAGGTGCCCATGAAAAGTTATCTCAATCCGCCCCAATATCGTGCAATCACTGTCTCCTGAAGGTCGCCGAATGGCGTTGTGCATGGTGTCATTCTGAACGAACTTCTATTCAATCTCGAGGCGCAGATCGACATCAGTACGAACTTGGCCTCCTCTTTCCCAGCGTTAAATCAGTAGTTTCAACATCTGAACATCCAATCACTTCAATCGTGGATTCTGGAATTGTGGTCGCAACTCCAGGTATGGCCCCAACGACAGGTGATGGTTACGCCGCAGTTATATTTCTAGAGGGAAATCGTTTTCTTAATCAGCCAGATATGCGTGCCAATGAAAGAGTCAGGGAGATGTTCTTCGCTCATGCGGCGTTGACTGCTCAGGGAGGTTCAATTCTCTGTATCCAAGATGAGGGCCATTCAATTACGACCGCTCTCACTACGTGGAATCCATCGATCGCTATCCACCGAGAGTTGGAAGAGCGCAAATCGCTTTCGCTTCCGCCATATGTTCGAGCTGCTAAGTTAACGATGGATCACTCAGAGATTACCCGTTTACAGGGCGCTTTACTTGCTGCGAGAGAAGAAGGGCGCATACCAGCGACTGCAAAGATTCTCGGCCCGGTTTCAAATGGGGAAAAATCATCCCTCATTATTACCGTAGATGTTATTGAAGGAGATGCTCTCATCACGACAATTCATGAATTCATGCGTAGGCGAAGTACTTCGAAGAAGGTTCTACCCTCACTTCGAATTGACCCATATTCACTCTCTCATTAGATAGACTTCTCCTATGTCAATCAAAGATATTCGCCACTTTGGTGACCCGGTCTTGGTAACGCCGGCCGCACTCGTTCTTGATTTCGACAAGGAGCTTCGAAATCTAGTAAAAGATCTGACTGAGACGATGCTCAACGCACCAGGTGCGGGGTTGGCAGCTCCACAAATCGGTGTCCCGCTCCGCGTCTTTGTCTGGGATGTAGATGGCGAACTTGGCCACCTCATCAACCCATCCCTGGACCTCAGTTCGGAGATCCAAGAGGGCGATGAAGGTTGCCTGAGTTTCCCAGATCTTATCTATCCGACGCCACGGGCCTTCCGCGCCGTCGCCAAGGGTTTCAATATGCATGGCGATCCAATAGTTGTTGAAGGAACAGAGCTTTTAGCCCGAGCACTTCAACATGAGACTGACCATCTCGACGGAGTTCTCTTCATAGATAGGCTTTCACCAGAGGATCGAAAAGCTGCAATGAAAGAGATCCGTGAATCAGAGTGGTTTGGGATGGCTTCAGATCTAGGCATAGATCCAAAGATTAAAGTTTCTCCTCATAGCCCCTTTGGTCGAGGCGCTTAGTGCGTATTGCTGTTGCTGCTTCACCTGAGGTTGCGATTCCCACCTTGGTTGCGCTGGCATCCGGTGACCATCAACTCATTCGAGTAATTTCCCAACCAGATCGTCCCGCTGGTCGTGGCAAGGTAATGACAGCAACACCTGTCTCTGGTTGGGCGATTGCGAATGGCATAGAACTTTTGCGTCCCGAGTCGACCGCCGAAATTGCCGAGGCCGTTCGAGATATCGATTGCGTCATCACCATTGGTTATGGAGTCCTGTTACCAGAGTCGATCCTCTCAATTCCGCGTAATGGCTTCCTCAACCTCCACTTCTCGCTCTTGCCTCGTTGGCGTGGAGCCGCACCTGTTCAGCGCGCTATAGAGGCGCAAGATCCCGTTACCGGCGTAACTGTCTTTCAACTCGATGCTGGTATGGATACAGGTCCTATATATACAGTGCATCGCTTCGCGCTTGATTCAGATATCACCAGCGACGAGTTATTTATTGAGTTAGGCGAATTAGGAGTCAATGCAGTCATCGAAACTCTCGAGAAAATTTCTCGTGGCGAGCGACCTGTACCCCAGAGCAATGAAGGTGCAACGCGAGCTTTCAAGTTATCGCGTGATGAAGCGCGTATTGACTGGAACCTAGATGCGCAGAGTGTCAGCGCAAAGATCCGCGCCTTCACCTCTAACCCTGGAGCTTGGACCCAATTTCGAGGTTCAGCGATCAAGATTGCAGCACCTATCGTGAGTACCTTCGCACTGGCTCCAGGAGAGATTGCACTCCGTGATCGCAAGCTCTTCATCGGAACATCTACCTCCGCTTTAGAAATTGGCTTAATCACTAGCGCCGGTAAAGGCGCAACAGAAGCCTCATCATGGGCAAATGGAGCACGTTTAATTGAGGGAGATCGCTGTGAGTAATTTCCCGCCGAAGAAGTTCACCAAGCCAAGGCCGGATGCACCGCGTCTGCTCGCTTATGACATCATCTCTGAAGTCAATCGCCGCAATGGTTATTCAAATCTCCTCTTGCCCCAGGCGCTCAGCGCTTCGACTATGGATGAACGTGATCGTGGCTTCACCACGGAACTTGTCTATGGAACTTTGCGAATGCAAGGTCTCTACGACTATATCTTCTCTCAGATCAGCGACCGAGCGTGGAGCCAAGTTGACGAGGACATCGTTGATTTAGCACGGATGGGCGCACACCAGATATTTTCAATGCGCACACCAATCCACGCCGCTGTTTCTGCAACAGTCGATGTTGCTCGAAAGCAACTGGGGGAGTCAAAGGGCAGTTTCATTAATGCGCTGATGCGCAAGGCAACCGCCCAAGAGTTAGATCAGTGGCTAGAGCCAGTTCGGGCTATGAGCGATAGCGTTGCACGGTTAGCCATTGAATACTCTCATCCCGAATGGATAGTCTCTGCATATCTCGATTTACTCAAAGATATCGACCTCGTTGAGGCAGAGTTAATCTCTAATAACACCCCAGCTCAACCAACTCTTGTCTCGTGGCCAGGAGCCTCTACGCAGGAAGAACTCGTCGCCCTCGGTGCGGTCGCAACGCAATACTCTCCTTACGGTGCTCGATTTGATGGCGCACCAGGTTCGCTCGAACTTATTAGACATCGTAAAGCCGGAGTTCAAGATGAAGGATCGCAACTTGTAGCAGATATCTTCGCCAAGATAACTTCAAAGTCCGAGAGCACGCTCGATCTCTGCGC
>JBDLWK010000116.1:0-3314 GCA_039804335.1 Actinomycetota bacterium | reverse complement strand
GCCTCTTCAAAAGGCTCGACCCCCACACGCTTGTCGTTGATCTGGGCACGGATATCGCGGTCACTGAGTAGCACGGCTGTACCTTATCTATTAGCCCCCGAAAAAATACTCTTCGCCACCACTTGCATAAGTTACTGACCGGTAGAACTATTACGCCATGAGCCATTACACAGCAAACCTCCGCGATATCGAATTCTGCCTCTTCGACCTCTTGGGTCGCGACAAAGTTTTGGGTAGTACTCACTACTCAGATCTCGATCGTGACACTGCGATGGGAATGCTGGAAGAGATCAAGCGCATTACCGAAAACGATCTCGCTGCATCTTTTGTTGATGGAGATCGCATCGGAACAATCTTCGATAAGGCAACTGGTGATGTAAAGCTCCCTGAAAGTTTTAAGAAGTCATACAAGGCATTTGTTGATCAAGGATGGTGGAGCCTCGATGCTCCGGTAGAACTTGGTGGAACAAAAGTTCCGCCATCACTTCGTTGGGCGATCGCTGAAATGGTTCTCGGTTCAAACCCAGCAATTCACATCTACGCATCAGGTTATGCATTTGCACAGGTTGCTTACACACTCGGCACAGAAGAGCAGAAGAAGATGGCAGGCCACATGGTCAATCGCCATTGGGGTGCAACGATGCAGTTAACAGAACCTGATGCAGGTTCAGATGTTGGTGCAGGTCGTAGCAAGGCTGTTCAGCAGGCTGATGGAACCTGGCACATCACTGGAACAAAGCGCTTCATCACATCAGGTGATGCAGATATTTACGAGAACATTATGCACTTCACACTTGCTCGTCGCGAAGGTGGTGGACCAGGTACAAAGGGTCTCTCACTCTTCCTGATTCCAAAGTTTATGTTTGATCTTGAGACAGGTGATCTCGGAAAGCGCAACGGCGTCTATGTCACAAATGTTGAGCACAAGATGGGTCTCAATGTCTCTGCAACTTGTGAGATGAACCTCGGTGAGAAAGAGCCAGCGGTTGGTTATCTGCTCGGTGATGTTCACGAAGGTATCGCGCAGATGTTTAAGGTCATCGAGTTTGCTCGCATGATGGTGGGAACAAAGGCGATTTCAACACTTTCAGCTGGTTATCTGCAGGCACTTAGCTATGCAAAGTCACGCGTTCAAGGTGGCGATATGAAGGTTATGAACGATAAGGCATCACCTCGCGTGACAATCATTCATCACCCAGATGTACGTCGCTCATTAATGGTCCAAAAGTCCTATGCAGAGGGCATGAGAGCCCTCGTTCTCTACACAGCCTCTATGCAAGATGAGGTCGAGCTTGCTCGCGCTGCTGGTGATGAGGATCGCTTGAAGAAGGCAGAGGCACTTAATGATCTCTTGCTTCCAGTTGTTAAGGGATTTGGATCAGAGCGTGCATGGACACTTCTTGGAACCGAATCGCTACAGACATTTGGTGGTTCTGGATTTACCCAAGATTGGCCTCTAGAACAATATGTTCGCGATGCAAAGATTGATACTTTGTATGAAGGTACAACTGCTATTCAAGGTCTCGACTTCTTCTTCCGTAAGGTTGTTAAAGATGGCGGTAAGGCACTTGGTGGTCTCGGTAAAGAGATTGCAGCATTTGCCGAATCAGGTGGCGCAAATGCAGCAGAGAAGCAGGCGCTCCTTAAGGCGCTCGGTGATCTCAATGGAATCATCGGCGTTCTTGTCGGACATGCAATGGCATCACAGGAAGATGCAAAGGAGATCTACAAGGTAGGTCTCAATACATCTCGTGCGCTGATGGCTGTTGGCGACATCATTATCTCTTGGTTGCTTCTTCGCCAGGCAGATATCGCAACAGAGAAGCTTCCAACTGCGACCGGTAAGGATAAGGATTTCTACACCGGCAAGATTGCAGCAGCACACTTCTTCGTTCATAACGTTCTGCCTCACATCACAGCAGATCGTAAGATTGTTGAAGCAACTGATAACACCATCATGGATCTTCCAGAGGGTGCTTTCTAATAGCTCTACCAATAAAGATAGAAGAACTCCTAGTAATTAGGTTGCTTTGAGATAGGCTCGCCCGGTGTTGAAACATCGCGGCGAGCTTTATCTCTTTCTAGGAGCTCTCACCTTCTCAGTCAATGGAATCTTCTCCACCGTTGTCCTCGAGCATATGTCTGCTTTCCGTCTTGCTCAGATCCGCGCCCTCTCTGCCTTCCTCATCCTCTTCACTTTTGCACTCATCTTTCGTCGCGAACTTCTACGCATCACAAAGCGCGAGATCCCAATGGCTATCGCCTATGGAATCATCGGTTTTGCCCTCGTCAATGTCGGTTATTTCCTCGGAATTGAGCGTGGATTACCCCTGGGACTCGTTCTCGTCATCGAATTTACTGCGCCTATCTGGATCGCGCTCTGGATCAAATATATCCGTAAAGGTTTTGTCGCCAAAGATATGTGGTTTGCAATCCTGCTCTCGCTCGTTGGCTTAGTGCTCCTCACCAAGATTTGGGATGGTTTTAAATTTGATCTCCTCGGTTTAGCAGGTGCTCTCGGAAGCGCTTTCGCTCTTACTGGCTACTTTCTTATCGGGAAGAAGTTCGGTAGCGATCGCCACCCTATTGGTTCGACAATTATTGGTCTCGCAGTTGCCGGGGCTTTCTGGCTCGTGGTGCTACCCATCTGGAACTTTCCGACCGAGATCTTCTCAACTCAGATGGATATCCATGGCTACCTCGCCGGACGCCTCTTCCCAGGGTGGTCGCTTCTCTTATGGGTTATCGTGATGGGAACAATCGTTCCTTATCTCTTTGTTATTAGTGGATTGCGTCTCTTAAGTGAATCTAAGAGCAGTGTTCTTGGAATGTTAGAGCCGGTCTTCGCTGGCGCACTTGCCTGGATCTGGCTCGGTCAATCATGGGATGCGATCCAGCTCATTGGAGCTGTCGTTGTTCTTATTGGAATCTATCTTGCAGATAGATCAAAGTCGACAGCCAATTAACTTGTAAAGAGTTTCCCTAAAGTTTTCAACTGGTAGAACTATTCGTTCCAGCCACCATCGCCGGATTCGGATGGTTGTTGATCACCATAGGGAGAGTCAGGTACATAGCCAGCTGGCGCAGTCGCTGGAGCTGATGCAGGCTCGTTCCATTGGCGAGGTTGTTGGCTCTCGGCCATATCGAAGAAGCGCGCGAAGTGGAGCTGAGCTGAAACTGTAATCGTGCGGGTTGGACCGTTACGATGCTTTGCGACGATCAAATCTGCCTCACCTGCACGGTTCTGTGAGTCATACATATCTTCACGGTGGAGCAAGATCACAACGTCGGCATCCTGCTCGATAGAACCTGAT
>JBDLWK010000115.1:0-3367 GCA_039804335.1 Actinomycetota bacterium | reverse complement strand
CGCCCGCATCGCCGGAAGCCAGCAGATTGGAATTTTGAGCGGCCAGGGCACTCGAAAGGGCGTTCTACAGCTCCTTGATAACACCACTACCGTCAAGGTAGGAGATGCAATTCTTGCTCGTGGCAGCAACGGCGGCCGTCCATTTGTACCCGGCGTTCCAATCGGTGAAGTTACCTCGGTCGATAATTCCGCGGGCGCAGTTACACAAACTGCTGATGTGAAGTTCTATGCAAACTTCTCGGCACTTGGCGTGGTTGCTGTAGTTCTCTCGTCGCCAGATACAGATCCGCGTGATTCATTGGTTCCTGCAAAGCCACGACCAACTCCGATTCCAACGGTAACTGTCACTGCGACCCCCAGCCCATCCCCAGCATCTAAGGGATAAGCGCAGATGATTTCGCGTAGATTCCTGCTCTCATTTCCGATCTTCGTAGCTGTTCATCTGCTGCAAGAGGGTTTCGTTACTCAGATGCGCCTACCAGCTGGAGGATTCTCGTTCATCCTCATCTTTACATTGGTCTGGGCATCGATGAGTACTCCTGAAATTGGCGCTCTTACTGGCTTTGGCGCAGGTCTATTGATGGATCTCTCAGAGACTGCATCAGGACCACTTGGCCACTGGACCTTGGTACTTATCCTCGTTTCATTTGTAGTTTCGTTCCTCTCCTATGGAGATGACCATGTGAGAGCGAATCCGCTCAATATAGTTTTTCTAGTTGTGGCAGGCGTCGTCGGTGCTCAGATTGCCTTCGCACTCTTCGGACTCTTACTGGGGCAAGAACTTGGAAGCGTGCTTCAAGTTCTCTTTATCTGCCTCGGAACTGCATTCTGGTCTGCCATCGTTACGCCATTGCTCTTACCGATGATTTCTAGATTGCATGCACTTGTATTTGGAACGGTGTCGCGAATATGAATCAACGTTCTCGACTCTCCCTTATCTTTCTCCAGATCTTTATCGCCTCGCTTCTCTTCGCACTTATTGGGCGCCTCTTCTATCTTCAGGTGGCAGCAGCGCCGATTTATAAGGATGCCGCGCTTAGTATTCAGAGCCGAGATGTTGTCAGCCCTGCTACGCGTGGATTAATCGTCGATTCATCAGGTGTGCCGCTTGCTTTGAACAAAGTCGGCCTGGCTATCACTGTAGATCGCACCAAGATCGATAAGCAGGAAGATAAAGGTTATGCAGTAGTAAAAGATCTCTCCGTTCTGCTCGGACTTAACTTTGCAGATGTCTGGCAACGTACGCGACTTTGTGGCGAGCTACCAAAGGGGAAGAAAGCTGGTTGCTGGACAGGTTCTCGCTTCCAGCCAATCCCAATTACAAAAGAGGCAGATCCACAGATTGCACTTCAAATTGTTGAGCGCTCCGATAAGTATCCAGGAATCTCAGCGACTCCAATTGCAATTAGAAATTATCCTGCAATCGCTGGCGTCAATGGCGCTCATCTATTGGGTTATGTGGGGCCACTGACTGATTACGACCTTTCGGGGGCGGGAGGACGTTCTTACTTTAGATCTGAATCAATCGGAAAAGCTGGATTAGAGATTCAATACGATTCATACCTGCGTGGAACTCCAGGAATTAAGACTGTGATTGTGGATCGCAAAGAAGCAGTCACAAGCACTAGCCAGAATACAAAGCCGATTCCTGGAAACCACCTTGTTACTAGCATTGATATCCGACTCCAAGCATCAGCTGAAAAGGCGCTGGCAGATGCAGTGCGCAGAGCCAAAGCAGCTGGTCGCTATGCAGATGGCGGTGCAGCGGTTGTAATGGATTCGACCAATGGCGAAGTATTAGCGATTGCCTCGTATCCAACTTTCGATCCAAACTCATTTGAAAAGGGTCTCACTGTTCAAGAGGCGGAGAACTTATTTAGTGAGAAGACAGGTGTACCGGCACTTAACCGCGCACTTCAAGGTCTTTATGCTCCGGGATCTACCTTCAAGGCAGTCTCTGCAATTGCAGCAAGCGATGCCGGTTATTCGATGAAGAAGAGTTATAACTGCCCAGCAACAGTCGAAGTTGGAACTCGAATCTTCAATAACTTCGAATCAAAGTCACAAGGTGTCCTCAACATGAAGCAGGCGATGGCAGTCTCTTGCGACACCATTTGGTACCAAATCGCATTTGATGAGTGGCTTCGTGATGGCGGCCTCAAACCTAAGTCAGATGCCAATGATTATTTCTTTAACGCAGCTAAGCGCTTTCAGATGGGAGAGAAGACCGGAGTTGATCTTCCTTCAGAGTCAAAGAGCCGTCTCGCCGACCGCACCTGGAAGAAGTCTTGGTATGAACAGAATAAGGATTTCTACTGCAACTATTCGGAGCGAGCAACGAAAGCTCAGCAAACCCCATTCTTAATTCAATTGGCGAAAGAGAACTGCGTCGATGGCGATAAGGTGCGCGCTGGAGATGCCGTTAACTTCTCTATCGGTCAAGGTGACACCGTTATTACCCCAATCAAATTAGCTCAGATGTATAGCGCGATTGCCAACGGTGGAACAATTTGGAAGCCAACAATTGCAAAGGCAGTTGTCTCCAATAACGGCAAGGTCATAAAGACTTTCACTTCCGAGAAGCTTGGCAATATCAGCGTATCCAAGGAGATGATCGCCTTTCTCCATGATTCTCTCCATGAAGTAACTCTTACCGGTACATCTGCCGGAGTCTTTGCAGGTTTTCCAGTTCCAACATCTGGCAAGACTGGTACAGCTCAAGTTTTTGGTAAGAATCCCAATGGGCGACTAAAGGATGACTCATCTTGGTATGCGGCATTCGCGCCAGCTGCACAGCCGCGCTATGTAGTTGTCATGATGGTGAGCCAAGGTGGATTCGGCGCAAGTACCTCAGGTTTGGGTGTGCGAGGAATCTTTGAAACTCTCTTCGGCGTTAAGGGCGGAAAGATCGATCAGGCTGCATCATTATTCCCATCTGGAAAGCCGCCGGTGAAGTTACCTAAGATTTCGCCAGCGACGCGACCTGCAGGGGAGGAGAGAAAATGAGTTCACTCATCTATCGCAATCCCTATCGAAAGGCACGGAAAGAATCAGCATTTACTGGATTTGATCCGGTGCTCACAATCGCAGTTGCGATACTTCTTTTTATCGGCACCCTCCTTGTCTATGCAGCTACCCGCGATTGGTATGCGGCGAATGGATTAGATCCTCAGTACTACTTAAAACGACATGTCATTAATATTGCAATCGGAATTATGCTGGCATGGGGAACAACGGTGATTGATTACCGCCTATTACGTGCCTACACGCCAATTCTTTGGGGGCTCGGAGTCTTAGGGCTCGCCTTTGTTCTGATTCCAGGTTTAGGAGCAGAGGTAAATGGAGCGCAGGCATGGATTCCACTTCC
>JBDLWK010000114.1:0-3381 GCA_039804335.1 Actinomycetota bacterium | reverse complement strand
GCAGTAGATCTCGTTGTGATCGGTCCAGAGGTGCCACTTGTTAATGGCGCTGCTGATGTGGTTCGCGCATTGGGTATTCCGGTCTTCGGACCGTCGAAGGCAGCAGCCCAACTAGAAGGCTCTAAAGATTTCGCCAAAGGAGTCATGCGCGATGCTGGCGTACCTACTGCACATAGCTATACCTGTACCAATCAGGAAGAGATTCAAAGAGCGCTCGACACATTCGGTGCTCCTTATGTTGTGAAAGATGATGGTTTGGCAGCAGGCAAAGGCGTGGTCGTTACAGATGATCGCGAAGTAGCGCTCAAGCATGCACTTGCATGTGAACGAGTTGTCATCGAAGAATTCTTAGATGGTCCAGAGATTTCTCTCTTCGGAATTTCTGATGGGCGAAATATTTTGGCGATGGAACCAGCACAGGATTTCAAGCGTGCATACGATGGCGATAAAGGCCCCAATACCGGTGGCATGGGTGCCTACTCCCCACTGCCTTGGGCGCCAGAAGACATTGTGGAAGAGACATATGAGAAGGTCTTGGTTCCAATGATTGCTGAGATGGCAGCCCGCGGAACCCCTTTCGTAGGCTTGTTATATGCAGGTCTTGCGCTAACTAAAGATGGACTCAAAGTTATTGAATTTAATGCACGATTTGGAGATCCAGAGACGGAAGTTCTTATTCCGCGACTTCGTACACCACTTGCAACTCTTCTCTTTAACGCAGCCACAGATAATCTAGACGACACTGTTCTTCACTGGTCAGATGAGAGCGCGGTAACAGTTGTACTCGCATCTGATGGATATCCGGATGCGCCAAAGACTGGTGTAGAGATCTCTCTTCCCGCAACGAGCGAAGCAATGATTTATCACGCAGGCACAGCTCTTGCCGATAATCGATTGCTCTCAACCGGTGGGCGGGTTCTCACAGTTACTGGCCTCGGAAATAACCTGACTATAGCCCGCGAAAAAGCTTACGAGGCAATAGCTCAAATTTCTTTAGCAAACTCTTTTTATCGTTCTGATATAGCACTCACTGCAAGCGAGGGGAAATAACAATATGAGCGTCTTGGCGAATCGTTACGCATCAGATGAGATGCGAAAGATATTTTCACCAGAGTCAAAGATCATCTCAGAGCGCCAGCTCTGGCTTGCAGTTGCTCGCGCACAATCAGAGCTTGGACACCCAATCGATAGTTCTGTGATCGCTGATTATGAAAAAGTCATTAACACAGTTGATCTTCATTCAATTGATGCTCGCGAGAAAATTACCCGCCATGATGTGAAGGCTCGGATTGAAGAGTTCAATGCGCTGGCAGGACATGAAGCGATCCATGCAGGCATGACAAGCCGCGACCTCACTGAGAATATTGAAGCGCTTCAGATTCGCGACGGCCTCAATCTCGTTCGTGACAAAGTTGTGGCGCTACTTGCGCAATTAGGAGAGAAAGCTCTTCAGTACTCTGATCGCCCAATCGCAGGTAGATCACATAACGTTCCAGCACAGATCACCACTCTCGGAAAGCGCTTTGCATCTGCGGCAGAGGAGCTCCTCTATGCCTATGAACGCCTAGAGAGCCTCCAAAACCGTTATCCCATGCGTGGAATTAAGGGGCCGGTAGGTACTTCGCAGGATTCAATCGATCTCCTCGGATCATCTGCCACCCACCACAAACTTGAGCAATCAATCGCCGCTGAACTTGGTTTTGACCGGATTCTCGATTCAACCGGCCAGGTCTATCCACGCTCATTGGATTATGAAGTTCTCACAACGCTAGTCCAGCTTGCAGCTTCACCATCATCACTTGCTACCTCCATTCGACTAATGGCAGGAGCAGAGTTGGTGACAGAAGGATTTAAGGCTGGCCAAGTTGGGTCATCGGCGATGCCACACAAAATGAATACGCGATCATGCGAACGTGTTAATGGCCTCACAGTAATTTTGCGTGGATACGCCTCGATGGTCTCTGAGTTAGCAGGCAACCAGTGGAACGAAGGAGATGTTTCTTGCAGCGTTGTCCGTCGCGTTGCGATTGCAGATGCCTTCTACGCAATCGATGGCCTCCTTGAAACGATGTTGACCGTCCTCAACGAGTTTGGTGCATTCCCTGCCGTAATTGATGCAGAGCTAGAGCGTTACTTGCCATTCCTTGCCACCACCAAGATATTAATGGCTGCAGTAAAAGCTGGCGTTGGACGTGAAGTAGCACATGAGGTAATTAAGGAGCACGCGGTTGCAGCTGCCCTCGGTATGCGCGAAGGTAAGAGAAATAATCTCCTTGAAGCACTAGCAACCGATGATCGAATTCCATTTACAAGAGCAGAACTTGATTCCTTAATCGGTAACCCAATCGAATTTACAGGTGATGCGCGTGAGCAAGTTGGACGAGTAATCGCCCGAATTGAAGAAGTAGCAGCTAAGTTTGCAGCAGCGGCGAAGTACAAGCCAGGTTCTATCCGATGAGCGGATTCGGGGCAGCGGGCGCACCTGTTGCGCCGATTATTGATGGATGGACACATATCCGCACCGGAAAGGTCCGCGATCTCTACAGCAACTACGAGGGAGAAATCCTGCTCGTAGCATCAGATCGAATCTCAGCCTTTGATTGGGTACTACCTTCTGAAATACCCAATAAAGGTGCGATTTTGACTCAATTATCGCTCTTCTGGTTTGAGCTACTTGGTGACATTGTTCCTAACCACATCATTACCGAAGATGTTCCGAACTCTGTTTTAGATCGAGCTGTAATTGTTCAGCCACTTGAGATGTTTGAAATTGAATGTGTGGCGCGAGGTTATCTCACTGGCAGTGGTCTCATCGAATATAAATCGAACAGTGCAATTTGTGGCAACGTTTTACCAACTGGACTAGTCGATGGTTCTCGACTTCCTTCCCCAATCTTCACACCAGCGACTAAGGCTGAAATTGGCGATCACGATATCAATATAGATTTTGAAAGCGCGACGAAGATTGTTGGAGCAGAGATTGCCAGAGAACTTCGAGCTACATCTCTTAAACTCTATGAGACTGCGGCGGAATATTCCTTGGAACGCGGAATCATTCTTGCTGATACCAAATTTGAATTTGGTGCAAACTCTGAAGGCACAATCACGCTCGGTGATGAAGCGCTCACACCTGACTCTTCACGATTTTGGGAACTCGATGGCTGGGCTCCTGGTTCATCACAACCTTCTTACGATAAGCAGTTTGTCCGCGATTGGTTGATTTCAAGTGGATGGGATAGAAAATCTCCGCCACCTGAACTACCACAAGAAATAATCGAAAAAACAGCAGCGCGATATGAAGAAGCTTTTGAACGAATCACCGGTACTAAATTTTAATTGCAAGAACTAACAAGGGAGAAGCAAATGGCAATAATCGTGGTG
>JBDLWK010000113.1:0-3409 GCA_039804335.1 Actinomycetota bacterium | reverse complement strand
TTTGACCCTATTTACCTCCAATTTGGGAAGCATTTTCGCCCTGCCATTGTTAAGGTCACTACATGCATTCGCACCGCTATCGGTGCGTTGAGAGTCGGAAGGAAGTACCGTGGATTTAATTAACCCACAGAATAGATCAGCAGGGGATTCACCTCTCGGGTTAGGCGATCAGATTTATAGCCGCCTATTGCGCGAACGTATTGTCTTCCTCGCTGGAGAAGTCCGCGATGAGATGGCTAACGCAATCTGCGCGCAGCTCCTCCTTCTCGCTGCCGAAGATTCAGAGAAAGATATCTATCTCTACATCAACTCACCTGGTGGATCCGTAACTGCGGGTCTCGCCATCTACGACACAATGCATTACATCAAGAACGATGTTGCAACAGTTGCGATGGGAATGGCTGCATCAATGGGCCAGTTCCTTCTTACCGCCGGCGCAACAGGAAAGCGTTACGCAACACCTAATGCTCGGATCTTGATGCACCAACCACTCGGTGGAATCGGTGGAACAGCAACAGATATTCGAATTCAGGCAGAGCAGATGGCGATCACAAAGCAGACTCTCTCCGAACTCAATGCGCTTAATACCGGTCAGCCACTTGAGAAGATTCTTATCGACTCAGATCGCGACAATTGGTTTAATGCCAAGGATGCGCTTGCATATGGTTTTATCGATCACATCGCAACTAACGAGGCGACCATCACTGGAGGTAAGAAGTAATGAAGCACATCTCTGATTTCGAAGCTCGTTACATCCTTCCAACAATTGAAGAGAAGACCGCATACGGTTTCAAGCGCCTCGATCCTTATACAAAGTTATTCGAAGAGCGCATCATCTTCCTGGGTCAGGGAATCGATGACACTGTTGCAAACGATGTTATGGCGCAGCTTCTTACCCTCGAATCAATGGATCCAGATCGCGACATCTCGATTTACATCAACTCACCTGGTGGATCATTTACCGCGCTCACTGCTATCTACGACACTATGCAGTTCGTTCGCCCTGACATTCAGACCATCTGCTTGGGTCAGGCGGCATCTGCTGCAGCGATCATCCTTGCCGGTGGAACTAAGGGAAAGCGTTATGGCCTCGAGCACTCACGCATCCTTATCCATCAGCCATCTTCTGAGGGTGGTGGACAGGCATCAGATATCGAGATCCAGGCTCGCGAAATCATGCGTATGCGCGGCCTCCTCGAAACTATGTTGGCTAAGCACTCCAACAAGACAATTGAGGAAATTGAGAAAGATATCGAACGCGACAAGATTCTTACCGCTGCTGAGGCAGTTGAGTACGGAATTATCGATAAGGTAATGGCTTCACGAAAGGCTAAGCCTCAGTCATAGCCAAGAATTACTAGAAGGAGCCGGTTGCGATGTTAAAGAAGTACTTCGCACCCGGCTCTCTCTTTTCCTATAAGGGTTATCGCAACTTCTTTATCTCCGGATTGATTTTTGTGCTCGGAGCCTCCGCCTTTCCAATCGCGCTAGCGGTCACCGTTCTCGATAACGGTGGTGATGCCTCAGCGCTCGGATTAATTCTCGCCGCCCGCGTTGCAGCCGGAACCATTTTTATGTTGATTGGCGGAGTCTGGGCAGATCGTCTGCCGCGAAAGTGGATCATGATCGGCGCAGATTCTTTCCGTGCCGGAATATGTTTAATTCTTCTTGTGGTCTCTGCAAATGAAATGCCACTCTGGGCAATTGGATTACTTGTATTCCTCATGGGACTTGGCGATTCATTCGGCGCACCCGCAGGTTCGGCAATTGTGCCGAGCCTCTTGCCCGATCATTTACTGCCTGCAGGAAACGTTGCTAAAGGGCTTGTCGGTAAAGTCGGAACCATTGTTGGTCCAGGACTCGGCGGACTATCGATTGCATTCCTAGGCGCAGATTGGACATTTGCACTTATCGGAGGCTTCTTCCTCATCGCAACTTCTTTGATCTTCACCATCAGCGAACCACCACGCCAAGAAATTCTTGAAGATAAGCCAACCTTCCTCTTCGAACTTAAAGAGGGTTTCAAACTTGTCTGGGAAATCAAATGGATTGCAGCTTCAATTGCAATGGCATCTTTCCAATTGATGGTCATCGTCGCGGCAGAGACAGTTCTCCTTCCGGTCATTACTCGACGTGAATTTGGCACTGACTCTGTCTTTGCACTCTCGGCAGCGGCATTTAGCTTGGGTGGAATGATTAGTGCAATTGTTGCTATCAAGCTCAAGCCGAAGCGCCCGGGTTTTGTTGCAATCTGGCTCTGGGCGCTCTTTGCCATCGCCCCACTAGCTTTAGCCTTTCCTATCAACGAGACGGTCGTCATTGTCGGATATTTCATCGCCGGTCTCTCCATCGGAGGATGGGAGGCTTATTGGGTGACTGCTGTTCAACGAGAAGTCCCTCAAGATATGCAGGGCCGAGTCTTTAGTATCGACATGGTTGGTTCCGGGGGATTGATGCCGCTAGGAATGGCACTTGTTGGTCCTGCAATTTTGTTAATGGGAGAGCGGACGTTCTTAATATCAGCGATCGTCTTCCACGTCCTTATCTGTTATTTGGTCTTGTTAGTTCCCGGAGTCGCTGAGATGCGCGATCCACGTCGCACTTCCACTCAAACAGATTCCACTAAGGGCGAACAAAGTCAGGCTTGATTCAAGCCACATTAAGGGCGCACAAAAACTATATTTACCCCCATGTCCACACGAATTGGCGAGGCTAACGACCTCTTGAAGTGCTCCTTCTGCGGTAAGACTCAGAAGCAGGTTAAGAAGCTCATTGCAGGTCCAGGTGTTTATATCTGCGACGAGTGCATCGACCTCTGTAATGAAATCATTGTTGAAGAACTCTCTGAGCAGAACTCACTAGGTCTGGCTGAACTTCCAAAGCCACAATCAATCTTTGAATTCCTCGATCAATATGTCATCGGTCAAGACCGCGCAAAGAAGTCTCTCTCTGTCGCCGTCTATAACCATTACAAGCGCGTTCAATCTGGCGAAGGTCGCGGCGACGATGGAATCGAATTAGCAAAGTCGAACATTCTTCTTCTCGGACCAACAGGTTGCGGAAAGACTCTTTTGGCTCAGTCACTTGCACGTATGCTCAACGTTCCATTTGCGATTGCGGATGCAACAGCTCTTACTGAGGCAGGTTATGTTGGCGAAGATGTTGAGAACATTCTCCTCAAGCTCTTGCAAGCAGCAGATTACGATGTGAAGAAGGCTGAAACCGGAATCATCTATATCGACGAGATCGATAAGGTCGCACGTAAGGCAGAGAATCCATCAATCACGCGCGATGTTTCAGGTGAAGGAGTGCAGCAGGCGCTGCTTAAGATTCTTGAAGGAACAGTTGCATCTGTGCCACCACAGGGCGGTCGCAAGCACCCGCATCAAGAGTTCATTCAGATTGATAC
>JBDLWK010000112.1:0-3409 GCA_039804335.1 Actinomycetota bacterium | reverse complement strand
CTACGAAATTCAACTATCTTTCCTTGATTGCGAGTTGCTAGTAAGAGCTTCTGGCTCACGCGTTAAGTGCCTTCTTCTGTAATTCAGTCAGAGTCTGAGTTCCTGCAACTGCAAGATCAAGTAGAGAATCTAAGAGTGCGCGGTCGAATGGTGCACCTTCTGCTGTTCCCTGTACCTCGATAAAACGTCCATCGCCTGAGCAGACAACATTCATATCAGTTTCTGCACGTACATCTTCTTCATAACAGAGGTCGAGCATTGGGACTCCATCAATGATTCCGACGCTAATTGCAGCTACTGAATCTGCGAGCGGCTTTGCACCGGCTTTGATATGACCCTGCTTCTGTGCCCATGTGATTGCATCAGCAAGCGCGACATATGCGCCGGTAATTGCTGCGGTGCGAGTTCCGCCATCTGCTTGCAATACATCACAGTCGATAACGATTGTATTTTCTCCGAGCTCCTTCATGTCAACGATGCCACGGAGTGAACGTCCGATGAGACGAGAGATTTCTTGAGTACGGCCGCCGAGCTTGCCTTTTACGCTCTCGCGATCAGAACGTGTGTGTGTTGCACGGGGAAGCATTGAATACTCTGATGTGACCCAACCTGTACCGCTATCTTTGAGCCAACGTGGGACTCCTGGAGTAAATGATGCAACGCAGAGAACGCGAGTCTTTCCAAACTCAACGAGGACAGATCCTTCTGCATGGTCGAGCCATCCACGAGTGATCTTGATATCGCGAAGTTGATCTACTGAGCGTCCGTCATTGCGTGCCATTTTTTCCTCCGAGTGTTGGGTAAAGCGGTAAAAATCTAGAGCTCTTGATGCTGAACAGAGCCGACTTCAGGCCCTAAGAAGCGGCGGGCAAGTCCTTCAAATGCCTTTGCATCTCCTGTTGCTAAGAAGCGATGCGTTGGGGCAGGTGCACCAGCATCTCGCAGTAGTGACCCTTCCACGAGAACGCGATAGAGATCTTTAGCGGTCTCTTCGGCGCTTGAAACTAGCGAAACATCATTGCCCATTACATATGAGATAACACCGGTGAGCAATGGATAGTGAGTGCAGCCAAGAACTAATGTATCGACATCTGCATCAATCATTGGCTGAAGGTATTCGCGAGCGACTTGTGTAATCGCTTCACCTGAAGTTTCGCCGCGCTCAACGAATTCAACGAACTTTGGACAAGCAGTTGATGTGATTTCTAAGTGAGGTGCTGCAGCAAATGCATCGAGGTAGGCCTGTGAATCAATCGTTGCCCGGGTTCCGATAACGCCGACCTTGCCAGTTCGGGTTGCAGCTACTGCTCTACGGACCGCCGGTTGAATAACTTCGATGACAGGTACTGAATAACGCTCGCGCGCATCACGCAGCATCGCCGCACTTGCAGTGTTACAGGCAATAACAAGGGCTTTCACGCCTTGCTCGACTAAGAAGTCGAGCGTCTCTAGTGAGAAGTCGCGGACTTCAGCCAGTGGTCGTGGGCCATAAGGTCCGCGCGCTGTATCGCCGATATAAAGGATTGATTCATTTGGGAGCTGATCCAAGATCGCTCGGGCTACCGTTAATCCGCCAACGCCAGAATCAAAGATTCCGATAGGTGCGTTGCTCATGCCCTAATCGTACGAGGTGTTGAGATGAAAACGAGAATTGGGGGTGCGAGTTATGCCCAGAGAGTGCCGTCGAGGCCCTCGGTTGCTTCATCTACCTCGCTGCCATAGACGCCAGTTGAGAGATATTTCCAGCCTCCATCACAGACGATAAATGCAATATCTGCATCGCGACCATCTCGGAGAGCTTCTTGGCCCATAGCAATTGCTGCATGCAAGATTGCGCCTGTCGAGATTCCAGCAAAGATGCCTTCAACATGAAGGAGTTCACGTACGCGCTTTACAGAATCTTCTGCACCGACAGAGAAACGTCGGGTTAATACAGATGCGTCATAGAGTTCTGGAACAAATCCTTCATCAATATTGCGAAGGCCATAGACAAGTTCACCATAGCGAGGTTCGGCAGCGATGATTTGAACATCTGGCTTATGTTCACGTAGGTAGCGCCCTGCACCCATCAAAGTGCCTGTTGTTCCAAGACCAGCAACGAAGTGAGTAACAGTTGGCAGGTCTGCCAGAATCTCTGGACCAGTCCCGTTGTAATGTGCAAGAGAGTTTGCAGGATTTCCGTACTGATAGAGAAATACATAATCTGGATTGGCAGCTGCGATTTCCTTTGCAACTCGAACTGCCTCATTTGATCCACCAGCAGCTGGTGAAGAAATAATTTCTGCGCCCCACATCTCAAGGAGCTGGCGACGCTCAGGGCTGGTGTTCTCTGGCATGACACAGATGAGTTTGTAACCGCGTACCTTCGCCGCCATCGCAAGTGAGATTCCAGTATTTCCTGAAGTCGGTTCAAGAATCGTCGCACCTGGTTTAAGCAAGCCGCTCTTCTCTGCCTCATCAACCATTGAGATAGCTGTGCGGTCCTTGATAGAGCCGGTCGGATTGCGATCTTCCATCTTCGCCCAGAGGCGAACATTGGGAGCAGGTGAAAGGCGTGGAAGACCAATCAGCGGTGTATTGCCAACTGATGCTGCGAGAGAGTCGTAACGCGCCATAGTTATATTAAAGAGAGTCGATTAAATTAAATCGATTGATCCGCCGGCAACAGCGGGAAGGATAGTTACTGAGTCGCCATCCTTGAGCGGTGCATCAAGGCCACCGAGGAAGCGAACATCTTCATCGTTGATGTAGATGTTAATGAAGCGACGGAGCGCTCCGTTTTCGAGAAGTCGCTCACCGAGGCCTGCATACTGTGTATCGAGATCTGTAATGAGCGCTGAGAGAGTTGCTCCAGCTGCTTCGACAGATTTCTGTTCCTTGGTATATGGACGAAGGATTGTTGGGATACGAACTTCAATAGACATGCACGTATTATGGCGAAAAAGGGCCTTAGGCGGTAATTGAAACTTCTTCCTCTGTTACTACCCCATCGATGATGCGAAATGAGCGGAACTCTGTTGCAGGTGCAATCTCTTCGCGGGTAGAGACCAGCACGTAATGCGCCCCAGGCTCTCCGGCATAGGCAATATCGGTGCGTGATGGATAGGCCTCAGTCTCGGTATGAGAGTGATAGATAACAACGATTTCTTCATCCTTGTCATCGACCTCACGATAGAGGGCCAACAAGTCTTTAGGATCGAATTCATAGAAAGTTGGAGAGTGCGCCGCATTGATCATAGGAAGGTGGCGAACTGGCGTATCAGCGCCGACAGGTCCAAGGATCACGCCACAACATTCATCGGGGTACTCGGCGCGTGATTGCTCGAGGATTGCATCAACAATTGCACAGGAGATTGTGAGTGACATGGCTTTATTCTAAACCAAATTCCTTACTCAGGAATCTCATCCA
>JBDLWK010000111.1:0-3410 GCA_039804335.1 Actinomycetota bacterium | reverse complement strand
ACTTTGCCATAAACATCATTTGGCTTACGTGCCAACAAAGCTTTATATGCAGCTTCAGCGGTGGCAAAGTCACCACGATCAAGGGCGGCGAGAGCCTCATCTTCCTCTGGCTCTGCCTGTTCGACCGGTGCTTCACCAATACCTTGCTGTGCGGCCAAGGTGAGAATCTTTGTGATGACTTCGCGTAATTGAGTCTCATTGAGAGCCTGCTCAACAAATGGAATTGGTTGCTCGGCGATAAAGACCAGACCGTAAGGAATCGTTCGAGTCTGTAGCGCCTGCGCGACCTGTGGCTGCTCATCGATATTAACGCGCGCTAATACCCAAGTGCCTTGATCTGCAATCGCAAGTTTTCCAAGTACGCGAAGCATCTCAACTGATTCAGCAGAGCGGGCAGACCAGCAGAGAACTACAACTGGCTTCTGCGCTGACATGGGTAGAAATTCAGCGGTGAGGTTTGTTGCATTTACCTCTAAACCCGGCATTGGTGTGCTGGTATCAACCGGCGGCTTGCCTAATCCACTGAGGTCATAAGCCTGACCGAAGTTTGGCGGAAGTGTCATGAGGCGCTCTCTTTCACTACATCAACGCCGGAATCCCGACGAAATGGCAGAATTTCATGAACATAGGATTGCGCTGCAAATTCTAGGCCGACATCGTGTCCAGCCTTCTCACTTAAGTACCAACGATGTTCGAGCGCTTCATGGAAGAACTGTGCGACTTCGATTCGTCCTTGTAATTCAATAGGAATGAGCGCAACAGTTGGATTGAAGACTTCCTCTAACCAGCGGCGCGCAGAGTCATGCACGGGTGGCTTTGGTGACTTCTCACGTCCGCGGTAGCGATCAAATGAAGCCAAGAGACGCTTTGCCTGAAGTTCTTCGGTATCAAGGCCCATCAGTTCGCGTAATCGATTCTTGTGATAACCCGCCGCTACAAGCTTAGGTGTGAAGTACAGCTTTCCAGAAGATTCATTACCTTCTTCCAACTGAACAGAGACTTCTTCTACTGCAAAGCCGAGGTCATGAAGTTGGCGCATCGCGCGTTCTACTGCATGGCGATCTTTTGGATCAAGGACCTGACGCTCTTTAAGCGCAGCCCAGAGACGGTGGTAACGCTTAATCAGCGCATTACTTGCACGGATTGGATCCATGCCGGGATAGAGCACACCAGAGAGCGCAAGGTCTTCAAGTTCGGCAGCAACATTAAAGTGCGCAATCTCTAAATCATGTTCGCGTTGTCCATCTGAGAGCGTCTTTTGAAATTCGCCCGTTTCGGCATCGACGAGATAGGCAGCAAAGCCTTCGGCATCACGACGAAAGAGAGTGTTAGAGAGTGAGCAATCGCCCCACCAGAATCCAAGGAGGTGAAGTCGGACCAGGAGAAGAGCGAGGGCATTTGCCATCAAGGTCACATCTTCGGCGGTGACATCTTTTCCGCTCAGCAGAACTCGATATGGAAGCGAGTAAGGCAAGAAGCGAGTGACAAGTGCGCAAGGAAGTTCTTCATTTTCGGCATCGGTGCGACCTTCAACAACGGCTACCGATTGCACGCTGGGGGCATCTAACTGCTTGAGTTCGCGCAAGATTTTATATTCGCGATTTGCGAATTCAGAGACAGTCTCCTTAACGGCATAGACCTCAGAATCTGGATCATCGGTCGAACGAACGAGGCGCACGATGTGGCGCGAGATTCCGCGCTTCTCAGTCAGATGAGGGTCTTCTGGCCAGAGCTCGAGGCTCTGATTCCAGGGCAGGCCAGAGACGGCAGCGATTTCCTCGCCGACGCCTGTGATCCGAAGTGCCATAGAGCCATTCTCTCATCTCTTAATCAACTTATAATTGCGCATGACTATTTCAGAGCGAATCGGTGGCCGAAACCCTAAGAAAGCAACGAAAAAGGAGGCTTCAGTCACACCCTCCTATGGAGATGCTGGTGCGCCTATCGATCGAGGTCACCCCTTCTACTTCGGCTTCTTAGCCACAATCGGAGCTCTGACCGCATTTGTTCTCCTTCGAGCTCTTGCAAGTGCGAGCCAAGTATTTGTTCTTATCTTGGTTGCGCTCTTTCTCGCAACGGGACTTAATCCAGGCGTTGAAGCAATTCGCCGTCGTGGAACTTCGAGAGCAACGGCAGTCGCAATAATCTTTATGGCAGTTCTCTCACTTGTGGGTCTCTTCTTAGCGCTCGTTGTTCCACCTCTCGTCACCCAGACAACTCATCTGATTGAAAGCGCGCCAACACTTCTAGAGGATTTGAAAACCAACTCAACAATTGCGAGCCTAAATAATCAATATGCATTTATCGATACCTTAGAAGCAAAGCTCAGCAGCATTACATCTGACGGCACATTGATCATCACAGCCTTTGGTGGAGTCATTGGAGTTGGCAAAACAGTCTTATCAGGAACATTTACCGCTCTGACAATCTTGGTACTCACTCTCTATTTCATTACATCACTACCTGAAGCGACAAAGATTGGCCTCAAGTTTGTACCAGCTAGCCGCCGCCCACGAGTCTCGCTCTTAGTCGATGCGATCATTGCCCAGGTTGGTGCCTTTGTTGGTAGTCAGATTCTCATCTCCTCAATGGCCTCACTCTTTGTTACCATCCTCTCGCTCATCCTTGGCCTTCCATCCCCGATTGCGATCGGCATCATCGTCTTTATCTGTGGCCTAGTACCTTTGATTGGCCACTTCCTCGGATGTGGAATCGTCACGCTCATTGCTGCCACGCAATCGATAGCTATCGGAGTAATTACATTTGTGGCATATGTTGTCTACGTTCAGATTGAGAACTATGTGGTGACGCCTAAGATTATGAAGCGCACGCTCGCAGTACCTGGCGCGATCACGATTATCGCAGCGTTGATTGGAACATCTCTTCTCGGTCTTGTTGGTGGCCTACTTGCCGTGCCGGTTGCTGCTTCAATTATCTTGATTCTTGTGGGTTTTTAAATTTCAAATAGAACAAAAATGAAAGTTTCCTTAAAAAGAATGGATGCAGATTACCATTTCCAACTCACCAACGAGCGTGGACATATCGTCGATTTAGACAACAGTTCCGACCACGGTGGGAACAATAAGGGCGCAAGTCCGATGGAATTACTTTTGATGGGGTTAGCGGGGTGTAGTGGTATTGATATTATTGCAATTCTAAAAAAACAAAAGCAAGAAATCACTTCGTTTAAAGCCGATGTAGAAGGTTTTCGGGAACAAGTAGCTGATGCAAAACCATTCAAAAAAATCGCAGTTGTTTTCTATCTCGAAGGAGATGTGAACCCTCAAAAAGCACTTCGTGCTGCTCAGCTTTCATTTGAAAAATATTGTTCTGTTTCAAAAACGTTAGAATTAATGGCAAAAATTGAATACCGCGTTTTTGTAAATAAGTTAGAAGTGCATTAAAAAGAA
>JBDLWK010000110.1:0-4540 GCA_039804335.1 Actinomycetota bacterium | reverse complement strand
GGGTTCTGGTAGTCCAAGCTCGAGCGCTGTATCAATCATCTTCCAACGAGCGAGCTCATCCCAATCAACGAAAGTGACTGCAATTCCATCGGCGCCAGCACGAGCGGTGCGACCAATACGGTGCACATATGTCTTCTCATCTTCTGGGCACTGGTAGTTGATAACGTGAGTGATTCCATCGACGTCGATTCCGCGGGCAGCGACATCTGTTGCAATTAGGATTTCGCACTTACCTGATTTAAAGTCATTGAGCGCTTTTTCACGTGCGCCTTGGCCAAGATCTCCGTGGATTGAAGATGCGACAAAGCCGCGCTCAATCAAGTCATCAGCGGTTTTCTGAGCTGTGCGCTTGGTGCGACAGAAGACAATTGTTGGTCCACGACCATCTGCTTGCAGAATACGGGCGAGCATCTCGATCTTATCAAGCGCGTGAGCACGGAAGACATGTTGCTCGATGCGAGCAACAACGCGACCTTCATCCTGAGAGTCTTGTGTGCGAATATGTACTGGCTGATTCATAAAGCGGCGAGCGAGGGCGATGATGTCACCGGGCATCGTTGCCGAGAAGAGCATTGTCTGCTGACGTGCTGGAGTAGAAGAGAAGATCTTCTCTACATCAGGTAAGAAGCCGAGGTCGAGCATCTCATCAGCTTCATCGAGAACGACGCGAGTGACCTTTCCCAACTTGAGCTTTCCTTGGCGATAGAGATCAAGGAGGCGACCTGGCGTACCAACGACAATCTCAACGCCCGCTTCAAGCGCCTCAATCTGAGGTTCAAATGCGCGTCCACCATAAACAGCGAGAGTGCGAATTCCGCGATTAGAGGAGAGCTCTTCAATATCTTTCGTCACCTGAACGCAGAGTTCGCGCGTAGGAACAACGATCAAAACTTGTGGATCACCCTTTGCTTCGAGCGCCGCCCACTCAGCATCCTGAGGTGCGATAACGCGCTCGATTACAGGAACACCAAATGCGAGAGTCTTTCCAGTTCCGGTCTTTGCCTGACCGATGACATCGCCATCAGCGAGTGCAATAGGGAGAACCATCTCTTGAATCGCAAATGGAAGCTCGGCGAAGGTAATACTCACTTAGAGAGCGCCGAAACCGACACGACGTTCAACTGGCTCACCGATTTCGATGTAACCAATCTTCGCCGCCGGAACCACGATCTCGTGGCCACGGATGTCGGTCAAAATAAGAGGGGTATTTCCAGCGAGAGCGGCTGTAACAGCGCTCTTGATTTCAGCTGGAGTTGAAGGGCACTCAAAGGAGAGTTCGCTTGCAACATCTGTTACCGCGATACGTACCTGAGATGATTTTTCGTTCTTCTTGGTGCTCATGCCTTTATCTTATTGGCTAGAGCTCAGTGCGGGGAAATCCAGAGATGCCACGCCACATGAGGTTCTCAACGAGCTCCATCGCTTGTTGGCGAGTGAGCTTGCTATCACGCTCAAGCCAATGGCGCGCAGTCACCTGGGCATATCCAATTAGCCCGACACCCAAGAGCATTGCTGCCTCTTTAGGAAGTCCAGTGTCATTTGAGATGACCCCGCTTACCGCTGCTGCGCAGTCATATGTCATGCGATTGAGGCGCTCATGCACCTGAGGCTCAACGCTCATATCGCTCTCGAAGAGGAGGCGGAACGCTTCTCCTTCGTTCTCGATAAAACTGAAATATGCATCGATCGTCGCGTGAACGCGGAGAGCGTTATCGGGCGTTGATGAGATAGCTTTTTGAATTTCATACACGAGCGAATCAATATGGAGATCGAGTACTGCAAGATATAGATCTAACTTCGATGGAAAGTGCTGGTAGAGAACTGGCTTGCTGACACTCGCGCGGTCTGCAATCTCATCCATCGCCGCGGAGTGGTAGCCAGCGGCTGTAAAAACTTCTAGCGCTGCATTGAGGAGAATCGCTCGACGCTCGTCGCGAGGAAGACGAGCCTTCTCGCCGCGCTGCAGTTGACTCTGCGAACCATTTGCATCTGTTGTACTCATTGCGCAAATCTTACTGGCAATGGTGGCCAATTGGCGAGGGCGTGAGCATTACGGCAGAATCAGCGCATGAAGACTCCACCGCTAGTTTCACCTGGCCCAGCGCTCACAGTTGATGAGGTGCGCCGCTATAGCCGCCACTTAATTATTCCTGATGTTGCAATGGCTGGTCAGCAGCGAATGATGAATGCAAAGGTCCTCTGCGTCGGTGCCGGCGGTCTTGGATCTCCAGCTTTGATGTATCTCGCAGCTGCTGGAATCGGAACTCTCGGAATAGTCGAGTTTGATACTGTCGATGAATCAAATTTACAGCGCCAAATTATTCATGGCCAATCAGATATCGGAAAGAGCAAGGCCGAATCAGCTCGCGAGAAGATCGCTGAGATCAATCCATATGTAAAGGTAATTACCCACGAGACTCGTCTTGATAACTCCAACGTTCTCGAGATCTTTTCTCAATACGACATCATCGTCGATGGAACAGATAACTTCGCAACTCGTTATCTCGTTAACGATGCATGCGTGCTTCTCAAGAAGCCTTATGTGTGGGGCTCTATCTATCGCTTTGATGGTCAGGCAAGTGTTTTCTGGGCTGAGTACGGTCCTTGCTACCGATGCCTCTATCCAGAACCACCACCTCCGGGAATGGTTCCAAGTTGCGCCGAAGGTGGAGTACTTGGTGTTCTCTGCGCAACTATCGGATCTATCCAGACAACTGAGGCGATCAAGGTTCTTACTGGAGTCGGTGAGTCACTGATTGGTTCATTGATGATCTATGACGCGCTTGAGATGAACTTCCGCAAGGTCAAGATTCGCAAGGACCCTAACTGTCCGATCTGCAGCGAGCATCCAACTCAGACTGCCTTGCTTCCAGATTACGAAGCATTCTGCGGCGTTCTCTCTGATGCTGCGCAAGAGGCGAGCACCGGATCTACCATCACCGTCAAAGAGTTAAAGACGAAGATGGATAACAAGGAAGACTTCTATCTCATCGATGTTCGCGAACCGAGCGAGTTTGAGATTGTAAAGATTCCAGGCGCACAACTCATTCCTAAGCAGGGATTTATCGACGGCAGCGTTCTCGCATCGCTTCCACAAGATAAGCCAATTATTCTTCATTGCAAGGGTGGAGTCCGCTCTGCCGAATGTCTTGCAATCCTGAAAAACGCTGGCTTTGCAGATGCCTCACATGTCAGTGGCGGAGTCATTGCCTGGGCAAAGCAGATCGATACAACGCTACCTGTTTACTAATGCGCGATTCATATAAGGGCTATCGACTTCTCTTGGTGCATGCGCACCCTGATGATGAAACGATCAACAATGGCGCAACAATGGCGATGTATGCAGCACTTGGCGCACAGGTCACCTTAGTTACTTGTACTCGTGGCGAAGAGGGTGAAGTTCTTGTAGAAGAACATAGCCACAAGGCTGCAGCGCATGATGATTTGCTAGGCGATCATCGAGAGATAGAGCTCGCCGATGCGATGAGCGCACTCGGGATCTCTGATTTTCGTTTCTTAGGTCATCCACATCTCAAATATCGCGATAGCGGAATGATGGAGACCGAACCTAATAATCGAGAAGATTCGTTCTGGCGAGCTGACTTTGATGGAGCCACAGATCACCTGGTATCAATCATCGATGAGGTAAAGCCTCACGTGCTAGTTACATACGATGAGTTCGGTGGCTATGGCCACCCGGATCACATCCAAGCTCATCGCGTAGCAATGGCGGCGGCCGATAAGTCGCAGTGGAAAATTAAGAAGATTTACTGGAACGTCACTCCACGCTCTGTCATCCAAGAAGGCATCGATAAGATGAAAGAACTTGGTTCGGATTTCTTCGGAGCAGAGAGCGCAGATGACCTGCCATTCTGTAAAGATGATTCCTTCGTAACAACTCATATAGATGGCAATAGCTATGTTGATGCGAAGATGGCGGCGATGCGCGCCCATGCAACTCAGATATCACTCGATGGCCCATTTTTCGCTCTCTCGAATAATCTCGGATTGCAGGTGTGGGGAAATGAGTACTACACCTTGGTAAAGGGCGATAAGGCGCCACCTTATGATGCAGCAGAGCGCGAAACAGATCTCTTCTCTGGGATCACACTTTAAATGCGTTTGCTGGTTTCAATTTTTTCAGGAGCAGCAACAGCGGCAATCGCAATTCTGCTCCATCAAAGCGTCCCACCATTTGGTGTAATAGCTTCACTGCTCTTCACCTACTGCGCAATCTGGGCGATTGGTCGCCTCTACCAAAGTCGTTCTCTCAAGTGGGCAGCAGGCGCTGGATGGATTGCGATCATCCTCCGAGGCGCAACCTTTGGTTCTGGTCAAGAGTTATTAGTGCAAGGTGATGGCGTGGGTTCAACGCTCTTGCTCCTTGGTACAGCAGCGACATTGCTTGCAATTGCAGCTCGAAACTAGTTTCGAAGTTCCCAGCTCTGGCCATCTTTACCATCACGAACGTTAATTCCATCTGCTGCAAGTAAATCTCTGATCCGATCAGATTCAGCCCAATTACCGGCAGCGCGGGCAG
>JBDLWK010000109.1:0-3598 GCA_039804335.1 Actinomycetota bacterium | reverse complement strand
CCAGAGATGATGGAGCCGGCGCCAACAATCGAATCCTGAGCAATACCGTTCTCAGAGAATTTTGCAGGTGGCAGTGATGGCGGATTGGTAAGAAGTGGCCATTCGCGGTTATACAAATTGAAGATTGGATGGATTGAAACTAGATCCATATGTGCATCGTAATAAGCATCGATTGAACCTACATCGCGCCAGTAACCTTTATCGCGCTCGGTTGCACCCGGAACAACGTTATGTTCGAAGTCATAGACCTTCGCCTCTCCGGCAGCTGTGAGCATCGGAATGATATTTCCACCAAGGTCGTGGCGAGATTCAAGGTCCTCTGAGTCGAGGATGAGAGCCTCTTCCATTACATCGCGCTTAAAGATGTAGTTACCCATCGAGACTAGAGATAAATCTGGATGGCCTGGCATTGCCGGAGGATCTGATGGCTTCTCGTGGAATTTCTTAATCGTGATTCCATCTTCTTCAAGTTCAATCACACCGAAATCATGAGCTTCAGATCGTGGCATACGAATTGCGGCGATAGTAACGCCGGCACCGGTACTGAGGTGCTGGTCATACATCTGACTTGGATCCATGCGATAGACGTGATCTGCACCAAAGACAACAACATGCTTTGGATTTTCATCATGAATCAAATTGAAGTTCTGCAAAATTGCATCGGCAGAGCCTGTATACCAACGTGGACCGAGGCGCTGTTGCGCCGGTACTGGAGTTACATAATTTTCTAGGAGGGTCGACATACGCCATGTGGTTGTGATGTGGCGGTCGAGTGAGTGTGACTTGTATTGGGTAAGTACTGCAATCTTTCGCATATCTGCATTGACAAGATTGGAGAGAACAAAATCAATGAGGCGATATGAACCACCGAAGGGAACGGCAGGCTTTGCTCGATCTGCGGTGAGCGGCATCAATCTCTTGCCCTCGCCACCTGCAAGGACGATTCCTAGTGGTACCTCAAAGCGAGCCATGAAGAAAGGTTACTCACCTAGCTATAAAGAAGCCATAGTCGGAAGTACTCTTTCTCAGTGATTAAGACCCGTATTGGTATTGTGACCAAAGAGTGGCCTCCAGCTGTCTATGGCGGTGCCGGGGTCCATGTCGTTCAATTAACAGAGGCGCTTCGTAGGCTCTCTGCTGTTGAAGTTGATGTCCACTGCTTTGGCGGCCCACGTTCTGATGGATCTTTCGGTTACGAAACCCCTGCTGAATTTAAGGAAGCCAACCCCGCCTTGCAGGCGATCGCGACAGATCTTGCAATTGCCAACAATCTTGGCGAGGTGGATGTAGTTCATTCACATACTTGGTATGCAAATATGGCAGGGCATACCGCTTCTCTCCTATACGGGGTTCCGCATATCGTCAGCGCCCACTCACTCGAACCGTTACGTCCCTGGAAAGCTGAACAACTAGGTGGTGGTTATCAAATATCTTCATGGGCAGAGAAGACTGCATATGAGGGGGCTGCGGCCATCATCGCTGTCAGCGATGGCATGCGCGCCGATGTACTTAAGGCCTATCCGGAAGTTGATCCAGCGAAGGTCGTAACAATTCGCAATGGAGTTGATACCACTCGATTTGCTCCCAACAATGATCCATCTGTACTTGCTGAATATGGGATCAGTGGGCGCTATGCAATGTTTGTCGGTCGCATCACTCGCCAGAAAGGTTTAGCTCACCTCTTGCGCGCATGGCGCGAAGTTCCAGCTGAATATGGCTTGGTGCTCGCAGCAGGAAGTCCTGACGAACCCGGAATCGGAAATGAAGTGGCAGAGTTAATAGCCGAGCTTCAAGCAACCCGCAGCAATGTCTGGTGGATCAAGGAGATGCTCCCCCACGACAAATTAACGGCGGCATTGACACATGCAGATCTCTTTCTCTGTCCATCGATATATGAGCCGCTTGGCATCGTAAATTTAGAGGCGATGGGCTGCGAGACTGCAGTATTGGCATCTCGCGTTGGTGGAATCCCTGAAGTTGTAAACCATGGAACCACGGGTGAACTTGTCGATTACACCGAGGGCGATATTCCGCGGTTTGAATCTGCAATTAGCGAAGCAATAACACGGCTAATGGCAGAGCCGGAACTCCTTCGCCAATATGGAAAAGCTGGTCGCCAACGTGCGATCTCCGAATTTGGGTGGGAAGCAGTCGCTGCAACTACACTTGCGCTCTATCAATCAGTAATCAATAGCCGTTAATTCTTAACGCAGATCAAGTATCGGAGATCTAATGTCGCGTCGCGGCTGGGTTCTATTTCTTTTAACTGGCCTGCTTTGGGGTATTCCTTACCTCTTTATCAAGGTTGCCGTTGATCCCGATAATGGCTTTAGCCCTGCCATCGTCGTCTGCCTGCGAACTGCAATTGGCGCCGCAATCTTGATTCCATGGGCGATTCGCCAGAAGAGTCTTGGATCTGCGCTTCGCGGCATTAAATATGTCTTGCCTTATGCATTCTTAGAGATGATCGGTCCCTGGATTCTTATTGGAACAGCGGAACAGAAGATCTCATCTGGACTTGCCGGATTACTCGTTGCATCCGTTCCAATCTGGGCGACAATCTTTGCCTCAATGAAGGGCGATAAGACTGTCTGGCACCACAAACGTCTCTTCGGTCTAGTACTTGGATTTATTGGACTTATTGCAGTTGTTGGAATCGAGAGCATTAAGGGTGGTTCAGATCCGCTCTCAATCGGAATGGTCCTTCTCGCATCCATCGGTTATGCATACGCGGTGATGTTTGTGCAGAGTGGACTTCCAGGTGTCTCAGGTGTTGCAATCAATGCAGTCGCGATGGTTATTACCTCGCTCTTCTATCTACCTGTCGCGGTTGTGCAGTGGCCAACTCATCACATCTCCGCATCAGCTATTCAAGCTGTCATTGGTCTCGGCGTACTCTCTACCGGCGTCGCATTTGCGATCTTCTTCACCCTGATCTCAATTATCGATGTTGCGCGTGCCTCGCTTGTGACTTACTTAAATACTGCATTCGCGGTGGTTCTAGGAGTCCTAATTCTCGGGGAGCCTCTTACAATTGGAATCATCATGGGTCTTCCACTCGTCTTGATTGGCTCATACTTTGCAAGTCGAAAGAGTGAGGTCAAAGTAGATGCTTAGCGCAATCTTCTTAGGTATCGTCCAAGGCTTAACAGAGTTCTTACCCATCTCTTCTAATGCTCACCTTGCGATTATCGGGAAGTTAATGCCATCAGCTGAAGATCCCGGTGCTGCATTCGTTGCAATTACCCAGATTGGTACCGAGCTAGCAGTCCTGCTCTACTTCCGAAAAGATATCTTTGCCATCATCAAAGCTTGGCTGAAATCACTTAACCGTAAAGCTCATCTGACTCATCATGAACGAAGCGATGCTCGACTTGCCTGGCTGATTGCAGTCGGAACTCTTCCGATTGTCATCCTTGGTTATTTAGGTCAGAGCTATATCGAGAACGAACTTCGATCACTTTGGATCATTGCGGCAACGCTGATTATCTTCGGTCTTCTCTTAGGCTTCCTTGATTACATGGGCCGTAATGAGCGCACTCTTGATCAACTGACACCGGGCCATGGAATTCTGTACGGCCTGGCTCAATCACTTGCC
>JBDLWK010000108.1:0-3818 GCA_039804335.1 Actinomycetota bacterium | reverse complement strand
CTCGATGGCAAGGTGAAGACCGGTCGTAAAGGAACAGCGATGTTCCAGATCTCAGTTCATGGCAAGGCTTCTCATGCAGGTCTTGAACCAGAGAAGGGCGTCAACGCAACAACTGAAGTTGCAAACGTGATCCTTGCACTCGCCGCTTTAGAAGATTCTGAACATGGCACAACCGTGGTCCCAACTTTGCTACGCGCTGGAACAACTATTAATACTGGAGATTGATGCGCGCTCTTTCTCTCAAGCAGATTTGCAGCGAGTAGATACTGCGATTAAGAATTTACAGCCCACTCTCCCGGGTGCTCGCATTGAAGTTGCCGGTGGATTACATCGACCTCCTCTGCAACCTTCATCAACAGCTGATTTATATGCAATTGCCGAGAAGGTTGCCAAAGATATTGGTATGGCACCATTGGGATCTGCCGAAGTCGGTGGCGCCAGCGATGGAAATTTCGCAGCGGCAGCAGGTGCTCGCGTATTGGATGGCCTCGGCGCCGTGGGCGGCGGAGCTCATGCAGCAAATGAATGGGTAAGCCTTTCTAGCATCGAAGAGCGCAGCGCTTTCTTACATGCCTTTATTAAAGAACTTCTCGCATGAGCGACGGACCACTCATTGTTCAGAGCGATAAGACGCTCTTACTAGATATAGATCATCCACTCTCGGTCGAGTGCCGTCGTGCGATTGCACCTTTTGCAGAGCTTGAGCGTGCACCTGAGCATATGCACACTTACCGTCTTACAAATCTCGGCCTCTGGAATGCACGCGCTGCTGGCCATGATGCAGAGATGGTGATTGATACCCTCATTAAATATTCACGTTACGCGGTGCCACATGCACTTCTCATTGATGTGGCAGAGCAGATGTCTCGCTATGGTCGTCTTCGTTTAGAGGCAGATCCCGTACATGGCCTCATTCTTGTCACAACAGATACTGCGGTTTTAGAGGAAGTAATTCGCGCCAAGAAGATTGCTCCTTTATTGGGTGCGCGAATCGATAACGAAACAATCGCCGTCCACCCCAGCCAACGTGGTGCAATTAAGCAATCTCTACTTCGCCTCGGTTGGCCAGCAGAAGATTTTGCAGGCTACGTTGATGGCCAAGCACATCCAATCGAATTGAAGCAAAATGGATGGAAGATTCGCGAGTACCAAGAGCATGCCGCTGAAGGATTCTGGCATGGCGGTTCAGGCGTTGTAGTTCTTCCATGTGGAGCCGGAAAGACGATTGTCGGCGCAGCAGCGATGGCTCATGCACAAGCAACGACTTTGATCCTCGTCACCAACACTGTCGCAGCTCGCCAGTGGCGCGATGAACTCTTAAAGCGCACCACTCTTACCGAAGATGAGATTGGCGAGTACTCCGGTTCAAAGAAAGAGATTCGCCCAGTCACAATTGCCACTTATCAGGTGATGACTAAGAAGAAGAATGGCGTCTACTCCCACCTCGATCTCTTCGATAGCCACGACTGGGGTTTGATTATTTACGATGAGGTGCACTTATTACCCGCACCAATCTTCCGATTTACTGCAGATATTCAATCTCGCCGCCGCCTTGGCTTAACAGCTACCTTGGTCCGCGAAGATGGCATGGAGGGTGAGGTCTTCTCACTTATCGGACCTAAACGTTTCGATGTTCCATGGAAAGAGATTGAAGCGCAGGGCTATATCGCACCTGCTGAATGTATTGAAGTTCGCGTAAACCTCACTGAGGCTGAGCGTCTTGCATACGCAACCGCAGAACCTGAAGAACGCTATCGCTACTGCGCAACGACTCGTACAAAGCGCGATGTGGTTCAGGAGCTCGTCAGCCTCCATGCGAAAGAGCAGATTCTCGTTATTGGTCAATACCTTGATCAACTAGATGACCTTGGCGAGACTTTGGGTTGTCCTGTAATTCAAGGTTCAACTCCTCAGAAAGTTCGTGAAGAGTTATTCCAATCCTTCCGTACCGGTGAGATCACATGTCTTGTCGTATCCAAGGTTGCTAACTTCTCTATCGACCTTCCCGAGGCGACAATTGCAATTCAAGTTTCTGGTGCATTTGGTTCTCGTCAAGAAGAGGCTCAGCGACTTGGTCGCGTTCTTCGCCCCAAGGCAGATGGTCGTGGCGCACGTTTCTATTCAGTCGTATCTCGCGACACTATCGATCAAGATTTTGCACAGAACCGTCAACGCTTCTTAGCTGAACAGGGTTACAGCTACACAATTATTGACGCTGACGATGTTTTTCAAGGGAAGATCTAAAGCGTTCCGGATCTACCCGCCAGAAGTCGTGGTGCTCACCATCGATATGTGTCACTGGGACTTGCTCGCCATAGAGCTTCTCTAACTCAGGGTTGCCATCGATATAAATAATCTCAATCTCAAAGGCCAACTCTTCGCGCAGGCTCTCGAGAATATTCACAGCATCTTCGCAGAGATGACAGCCGTGGCGAGAGTAAACGGTGACCATAGAGAAATTCTCTCATCCTGATAGCGTTACCCGCTATGAGCAGCCTAATGAAGCGCACCACTAGAGGCGCACTTCTCATCGCTCTGATTGCAGGGCTAGTTACTCCCCTGCAAGCGCAAGCGCTGACTCCATTTCTACAACGTGAAGCAACCCAGTGGGGCCACGTCTATGCCGGTCCAAATACAACGGTAAAGCAGAGCCCGCGCGAGAAAGTCGCCTACGTTGAGAGCAAATCAAAATTTGTCGTCAACTATAAGAATTTCCCAGAGTGGGCGAAGAAAGATTTCCAGGCCGCGGTAGATGTCTGGTCTCAAAACTTCTCCTCCACTGTTCCAATCACAATCGATGCGACATGGACGAGAATCGGTTCTATCAGTGTTCTGGGTAGCGCACGTCCAGGCAGCTACTTCGCAGGATTCGATAAAGCTCCGGATTCAAGTCTCTGGTATCCATCGGCACTTGCAAATGCCCTCGCCGGAAAAGATCTCGATCCCAAGCAATCAGAGATGGTTATTCAAGTTAACTCTTTAGCGGAGTGGAACGAACGTAACGACGGAATCTCTCACCCAAATGAATATGACCTTCAATCCGTCTTCATCCACGAGATGGGACATGGACTTGGATTTCTCTCTACCGATTCCTATGACTCTTTCTTTGGATACGGCAGCATCGATCAACCGACTCCCTTCGATGCATATGTGCAAGTTGAAGATGGTCGTCGACTCGCAGATCTGCCTTCCCCTTCCATTGAATTAGGTAAGGCGCTCCGATCAACACTGGTCTGGTCTGGAGCGTTAGGAATTGCCGCAAATGGCGGCGTTAAGCCATTGCTCTACTCACCGAACAAATATGAAGAGGGTTCCTCGGTAAGCCACCTTGATGAAGCATCTTTCTCAAAGTCGGCCCTTGATGCAGTGATGACTCCCAACTTGGATGCCGGTGAGATTTTTCATCATCCTGGCCCACTCTTATTGGCAATGATGGAAGATATGCGTCGCAAACCTCCAGTAGGTATTGCAGTTGGCATTCCTTCGGTAGTTCGAAATGTCACTGCACTCGTGGCCGATGGATCTGCAATTGTGACATTTGATCCTCCAAGCAATGCTCGCACTGCGCAGATAACTAGCTATTCCGTGCGTAATCTGAAGACAAATCAGATTAAATCAACGACCGCCTCTCCCGTGACATTCACCGGTTTAAAGAATGGAACTTCCTACACCTTTGCAGTAACTGCATCAAATTCCAATGGCACCTCTGAACCGGTCATTACTGCGGCAGTAACGCCACAGCCAAGTTGGAAGCGCTTTATCATCGACTCAAAGAGCGATGCCAAGCTAGTTACTAGCGCATCGTTTAATGGCCAACC
>JBDLWK010000107.1:0-3617 GCA_039804335.1 Actinomycetota bacterium | reverse complement strand
ATCGCGCAATCGTGATTGATGTCGGACCAGATCCGACCGCGATGGATCAATGCCTTCGACGATTAGATATCTCAACTATCGCGCTCTTGATCTTGACTCACCCGCATGCAGATCACATTGCCGGTTTATCAGGTGCCCGAAAAGGTCGAAAGGTAGAAGCGACCTGGTCTGGCAATATTGCTGCCGGCTCCAGAGCAACGCTCGGTGAATACAGCATTGAAGTTCTCTGGCCACTGACGGTAGGTGCAACAGATGAGAACCCCAATAACATCAGTATCGCCGCTCTGATCAAGAGCCGTGATCTCTCGCTCTTCGCCGCCGGCGATATTGAGCCTCAGGTGCAAGAACAATTACGGGGCAAGGTGGGGCGGGTAGATATCTATAAGGTCGCCCATCACGGCTCGCGATATCAAGATCTCACCCTCCTCAATGAGCTCTCACCGACGCTCGCCCTGATTAGCGCTGGCGAGGGGAACTCTTATGGACATCCCGCGCCTTCGACCATTGCTGCGCTTGAGCATCTTCGCGCTAAAGTTCTACGTACCGATAGAGATGGCGCAATCGCAGTGGATGCTCGCAACCACGCCTTGACCATCTCAACCGAGAGCGCAAAACCGCGCTTGATTAATTGGAGCTAGGGGGAGTATTAATGAAATCTCTCTACCTCCTCCTCGGTGGCGAAGGTGCGCTAGCAGATCGCGCACTTGCAAAGTTAAATGCCGAACTTGTTGAGGCAAAGGCTGAGGTCACAACTCTCACCGCCGGCGATGTCATCCCTGGAGATATCGCAGATGCTCTCGTGCCCTCACTATTTTCTGAACGTCGCGCGCTGATTCTTAAAGATCTGCAAGATCTCGATGATGAATGTAAAGATGAGATCACTCGCTATCTCGACAATATTGATCCGACAACTACCGTGATCTTTATTCATAAGGGTGGCGTTAAAGGTAAGGCGCTACTCGATGCCATTAAGAAGGCAAAGCCAGAGATCATCGCCTGTGATGCTTTAAAGAAAGATGCCGAGAAAGAACAGTTCATCAAAGAGTTATTTCTCGATAGCGGTCGCAAAGCAACGCCCGGTGCCATCAAAGCTTTAGTCGGCGCACTCGGCAGCGATCTGCGCGAATTACAACAAGCGGTCTCACAGCTCTCACTCGATGCACCTAAGGGTCCGATTGATGAAGAGATCATCGATACCTTCCATAAGGGGCGGATTGAAACCACAGGATTTGATGTCGCCGATGCCACCCTCGATGGCGACCTTCCTACTGCACTCGTAACTCTTCGCAGTGCACTTGAGACCGGCACCGATCCCGTGATGGTCACATCGGCGATTGCGTCCTCGCTTCGTAATCTCGCTAAAGTCTCTGGAACCAACCGGGGCGCGAAATCCTTTGAACTCGCCGGCGAGCTAGGAATGGCGCCTTGGCAGATCGATAAGGCACGTCGCCAATTAGTCGGGTGGACTCCTCGTGGAATCGCCTCAGCAGTTGAGGCCGTGGCCAAGGCCGATGGGGATGTAAAGGGCGCCGCCTCAGACCCAATATTTGCCCTCGAGAAGGCGCTCGCCACCATCGCCGCCGCTCGCGCAGCCCGTTAGGCCCAATTCCTTCGATTTTGGGCTCATAGGCTGGCGCTGATAGCCTACGCACCTGTTCAATCCGCCGGATTGGCGTGATTGACCAAGAATTAACCGATTAGCTTTAGGAGCTCTACACGTGGCAAATATCAAGTCGCAGATCAAGCGTATTAAGACAAACGAGAAGGCTCGCCTTCGCAACAAGTCTGTTACATCAGCATTCAAGACTGCTCTTCGCAAGTTCCGCGATGCACAGGCTGCTGGTGACGCTGCTGCAATCACAACAGAGCTCCGCGCTGCATCAAAGGCGCTCGATGTTGCTGTTGCAAAGGGTGTTATTCACAAGAACTCAGCTGCCAACAAGAAATCTTCAATGGCTAAGGCAGCTGCAAAGGCAGGCGCTCGCTAATTAGCGAAGCGTCTTCCAACAAAACTTTCTTCTCTAGTAACTCCATTAACTCTATTAATAAGGCGGGTTAAAAAGTGCCAGCAATTAGCATTGCCAAGGCGCCTCAACCGGCATCTACAAAACCTGCGCAGATTCGCAACTTCTGCATCATCGCGCATATCGATCACGGTAAATCAACACTTGCCGATCGCATGCTCCAGATTACCGAGGTCGTTGAGGCACGTTTGATGCGCGCCCAATATCTCGATCGAATGGATATCGAGCGCGAGCGCGGAATCACCATTAAATCTCAAGCTGTCCGTCTTCCATGGAGATCTGGAATCGATGGCCAGGAATACATCCTCAACATGATCGATACACCAGGTCACGTTGACTTTACCTATGAAGTTTCGCGCTCACTTGCAGCATGTGAAGGTGCAGTTCTTCTCGTTGACTGCGCACAAGGAATCGAAGCGCAGACTCTTGCAAACTTGTATCTTGCGATGGAGAACAACCTCACCATCATCCCTGTTCTCAATAAAATCGATCTTCCTAATGCTCAGCCAGATAAATTTGCAGCAGAGCTTGCAGGTTTGATTGGTTGCAAAGTTGAAGATGTCTTGCGCGTATCAGGTAAGACTGGTGATGGCGTTGCCGAACTCCTTGATCAGATTGTTGATTTAATTCCAGCGCCGGTCGGAGATCCAGATGCTCCTGCGCGCGCACTTATCTTTGACTCTGTCTATGATGCATATCGCGGCGTAGTTACATATGTTCGCGTAGTCGATGGCCACCTCAAGCCACGCGAGCAGATTCAGATGTTCTCAACTGGCGTTAAGCATGAAGCCCTTGAAATCGGTGTTATCTCTCCAGAGCCACTGCCATCAAAGGGTCTTGGTGTTGGCGAGGTGGGTTATCTCATCACCGGCGTGAAAGATGTGCGCCAATCACGTGTGGGTGACACGATCACAAACTTTGCACGACCAACTAAGGAAGCGCTCGGCGGATATAAAGATCCTAAGCCGATGGTCTTCTCTGGTTTGTTCCCACTCGATGGCGCAGATTTCCCGGTACTTCGCGATGCGCTTGAGAAGCTACAGCTCAATGATGCAGCGCTCGTATACGAGCCAGAGAGCTCTGCCGCCCTTGGCTTTGGTTTCCGTTGCGGCTTCCTTGGACTTCTTCATATGGAGATTGTTCGCGAACGTCTCGAGCGCGAAGCAAAGCTCAATTTGATTTCAACCGCGCCAAACGTGGTCTATCGCGTAACCATGGAAGATGGCAAAGAGATTGTCGTTACCAACCCTTCAGAATTTCCTGAAGGCAAGGTCAATAACGTTAAAGAGCCAATCGTTAAATCAACAATTCTTGCTCCATCTGATTACATCGGCACCATCATGGAGCTCTGCCAAGAGCGCCGTGGCGTGATGCTTGGTATGGATTACATCTCAGAGGATCGCGTTGAGATTCGCTACACACTTCCACTTGCTGAAATCGTCTTCGACTTCTTCGATCAATTGAAGTCACGCACCAAGGGCTATGCATCTCTCGATTATGAAGAGATGGGCGATGAAGAAGGAAACCTCGTTAAGGTCGATATCTTGTTGCAGGGCGAGGCTGTTGATGCATTTAGCGCCGTCGTTCACCGCG
>JBDLWK010000106.1:0-4989 GCA_039804335.1 Actinomycetota bacterium | reverse complement strand
TTGCAGATGAGAGCTGCGTTAAGAGCTGAACAAAACGAGCTGATGCGAACTCTGCCAATGAAGGGTCAACGCTTCGCTCGAGGCGACGTGATGCCTCAGATGAGAGTTTATGGCGCCTTGAATTCTTCGCAATAGCTACAGGATTAAAGCGAACTGCCTCCACCGCGATCCGTGATGTCGTCTCGGTAATCTCAGATTCAAGCCCGCCCATTGTTCCCGCGAGAGCGAGAGGCTTGGCGTCATCCCAGACCATCAAGTCATCAGCGCCCAATGTGCGCTCTTGACCATCGAGTGTCGTGAACTTCTGGATCGAGCCGGCACGTTTGATTGAAAGTCCGCCCTCAATCTTCTCGGCATCAAAGGCATGAAGTGGTTGTCCAAGCTCAAGCATGACGTAGTTGGTGATATCAACAACTAATGAAATTGAGCGCATTCCCATCTTCTCAATTCGACGCTGCATCCAAATGGGGGTTCGTGCCTTCTGATCAAAATTATCTAGAGTTCGAAGATAGAAGACGCTCGCAGCATCTTGATCAACAATCTTCGCACTCACGCCAGTTCCGGTCTTCTCAAATTTGAGAGTGCGGAGCGCAACAACCGGATCAACATATTTCAGGTTGAGAGCGGCAGCGACTTCGCGTGCTACGCCACGGATACTGAGGGCGTAGCCACGATCAGGATTGACGGCAATATCAAAAATCACATCATTGATTTCAAGAGCTGCAATCGCATCTCCTCCGATTGCAACGGCACCTTCGGCAAAGGTCATAATGCCGGCATGATCATCACTGATTCCGAGCTCACGACCAGAACAGATCATTCCGTTCGAGGTCTTTCCATAAGTCTCGCGAGCGGCAATCACAAAATTACCAGGAAGGATTGCACCCGGTATAGCGACACAGACAATATCTCCGACTGCAAAGTTAGTGGCGCCACAAATGACATAACGAGTTTCGCTCTCGCCACAATCTAGGCCAACATAACGAATCGGTTTCTTAAACTCTGTGATCTCTTCAATCGTAAGAACTTTGCCAAACTTAAGGGGTCCGGTGAGGTCCGAGCCTTGAACGATGATCTCTTCTACTTCAAAACCAACACGGATGAGCGCATCAGAAATCTGATCAGCGGTGATATCTGAAGGGATCTCGACGAACTCCTTGAGCCACGATAATGGTGCGCGCATTTAGAGACCTACCCCAAACTGACGAGTGAATCTCAAATCGCCCTCGACAATGTCATGCATATCTGTAATTCCATGGCGCACCATTAGCGTGCGTTCTAGGCCCATGCCAAATGCAAAGCCAGAGTAAATCGAAGTATCGATTCCACATGTTGCAAGAACCTTTGGATTGACCATTCCACAGCCGCCCCACTCGATCCAGCGACCATTGAAGAAGATATCTACCTCTGCACTGGGTTCAGTAAATGGGAAGAATGATGGTCGAAGGCGGGTCGTGACCTCATCGCCAAACATATGGCGAGCAAAGTTATCTAACGTGCCTTTGAGATGGGCCATGGTGATGCCCTTATCGATGACAAGACCTTCAACCTGGTGAAAGACAGGGCTATGTGTGGCATCAAGCTCATCTGCACGGAATGTTCGACCAGGACTGATCACATAAATTGGAGGCTCTTGAGTTAACATCGTTCGAATTTGTACCGGTGATGTTTGAGTGCGAAGAACCATTCCGGATTCCACTGGCTCGATATAGAAAGTATCTTGCATGGTTCGCGCTGGATGATCAGCTGGAATATTGAGCGCATCAAAGTTGAGCCACCCAGATTCAAGCTCTGGACCTTCTTCTACCGAGAATCCCTGTTCGATAAAGAAATCAGAGACTTCATTCTTAATGATTGTGATCGGGTGCAATCCGCCACGATGAGAGCGCTGTACTGGCAGAGTGATATCTACTACCTCTTCAAGGAGGACTCGCGCATCGCGATCAGCCTCTAAGCGAGCAGTGGCATCTGCAAGAAGACGGCCTATTTCAGCCTTCGCCTCACCAATGATCTTTCCAGCAGAAGCCTTCTCGTCAGGTGAGAGAGAACCTAGCGCTCGGGAGGCGAGTGAGATTGGCGCCTTATCTCCGACATGGGCTAGACGCGCAATTTTGAGGGAGTCAAGATCGAGAGCGCCCTCGAAAGCCTTCTTCGCTTCGCCGACCCAAACTTGTACTTCCTCTAGATTCATGGAGCGAAGTCTAACCTGCGACCGGTCCCGAAAGGGTGAAGATAACGATAGAGGCAGCCGCTGAGAGATTGAGGCTCTCTGCTCTTCCTGTCATCGGAATAGTTACTGAAGTGATTGCCGTTGCTGGAAGACCAAGTGCTTCTGCATCGACTCCCCTAGCTTCATTTCCAAAGATCGAGATATACGAATCGCCTTTAGGAAGATCGAGTACCGAAGAGGTAGCGTGAGATGAGAGCAGCAGCGCCTTTGCATCGGGAAGAAGTGATGCAAGCTCTGAATATGGAATCGATTCAAAGAGCGGTATATGCCAGAGTGAGCCAGCAGTTGCGCGTACCACCTTCGGTGAATACATATCGACGCTGCCTGGTGATGTAATCACGGCATCCACGCCCATCGCATCGGCGGTACGAAGAATCGTGCCAGCATTTCCTGGATCTTGAATCTCGTGGAGGTAAATGACTCGCGCAGATTTCTTGGAGGCAAGTGGTGCAATCTCTGATATTTCAGGTCGTGGTAGAACACATAGGGCAAGAATTCCCTGTGGTGAGACGGTAGATGTCATCTCAGCCATCACCGCATCGGTAACTTCAACCACATCAACTTCATTGAGATCAAAGTCAGAGAGTTTGAGAAGTCCGGCAGATGTAACGTAGAGGCTCTTTATAAAGGGAGCGCCTGGAGCGTTCAGCGCTTCACGTGCAGCTTGCAGACCTTCAGCGATAAAGAGGCCGGCTTGACGGCGCTCTTTCACACCCCGAGAACCAATAAGAGCCTTCACTCGCGCAACATGTGGCGAGTGAAGGCTCTCAATCATTGGAACCCTTCTTTTTCTTTACTTAGATTCGATTACTTTAAATCGATTACTTAGATGCTGCTGCAACGTGTGTACGTGCAACATCTACAAGTACCTTGAATGCAGCTGGATCATTTGTAGCAAGGTCAGAAAGGATACGACGGTCAACCTCTAGGCCAGCGAGCTTAAGTCCCTGGATAAGACGGTTGTATGTCATGCCATTCTCGCGAGCTGCAGCATTAATGCGCTGGATCCAGAGCTGACGGAAGTCGCCCTTCTTATCCTTGCGGTCATTAAATGCGTAGACCATTGAGTGCGTGACTTGCTCCTTCGCCTTTGTGAAAAGACGTGAGCGCTGTCCGCGGTATCCGCTGGCACGCTCGAGGGTAGTGCGACGCTTCTTAGCTGCGTGTACTCCGCGCTTTACTCTCATCGGTTATCCCCCTTACTTCAAACCAAGCATGCGCTTGGCTGTCATTGTGACGGTTGGCTTTGCTGACTGTTCTTGGCTCATACGACGAGTAACACAAGGTGGCGCTTGCCTGCACGCTCATGCATGATCTTTCCTGAACCTGTAACGCGAAAAGTCTTCTTCGCGCCACTGTGGGTCTTCATCTTTGGCATTTCGTTTCTCCTCTTACTTTGTTACTGCGTCGTGGTTAAAAAACTATTTATTACTCTGCTGCTGCTGCTGCTGCTTCTTCAGCAGCCTTTGCTTTAGCAGCTCGCGCCGCCTTCTGCTCTGCAACTGCCTCGGTCTTCTTCTTCGTAGGTCCCAACACCATCGTCATGTTGCGACCTTCCTGCTTTGGTGCAAACTCAACGAAGGCAATCTCTTTTACATCTTCTGCAAGACGCTGCAAGAGCTTGAAGCCGAGCTCGGGACGAGTTTGTTCGCGTCCACGGAACTTCATAGTGATCTTCACCTTGTCGCCACCCTTGAGGAACTTCTCGACAGCTGAGCGCTTTGTCTCATAGTCGTGATTTTCAATCTTTGGGGTAAGACGTACTTCCTTAACAACAATGTGGGTCTGGTTCTGACGAGCTTCGCGTGCCTTCTGTGCAACTTCGTACTTGTACTTTCCGAAGTCCATGATCTTGCAAACAGGTGGATTTGCCTCAGCTGCGATCTCTACGAGATCGAGTCCGATTTCATCCGCCATCGCCAAAGCAGCCTCGATATCTACAACTCCAACTTGCTCGCCTGTGTAATTGATCAGACGAACCTGTGGTGTGCGGATTCGATCATTGATGCGTGGGTCAGTGGTGATTTTTACTCCTTAGTTCGGTCAAGATTCAGCGGCTTGCCATCTGAATCTCTGTGCTTTGTGTATCTCTAGCGCTGAAAGAAAGCGCGCACCGAACAAGAAAACCCCAGAAAGGGTTTTACCTGACAAACCAACCCGCCGTAGCAGTGGAGGTGGGAGTGCGAACTCCTCTTGCAGCAGCCGGAGCTACTGGTCTGAGGCAAATCTTAGCCGAGGCGAGGATTTACCCCAAATCCACGCGGGCATCGGCTGATTGTGGAGGGCACTTTGAGCCAGGCGCGATAACTCCCTCGAAATGCCACCACTCATTGGCATAGACGCGACAGAGACCAAAACGAGCTCCATGATCTTCAAGCCATTTTGCTCCGATTGGATCCTTTGGATAGTTGACGTCAATCGCCAGGCCATCTGGATGATGGGAGAACTGCGCCGGCAAGACCCACTTCGCTGCCTCACTCTCACTCCCATACTTCTTCACCGCATCAGCGAAGAGCACGGCCTGCCGATCTAGCGTCCGAAATCCTGAGGTGATGTAGAGCGCAACGCCTTCCCTTGCAGCAGAAATTTGAGCTGCCTCAAACCTTGCCATGAGAAGTGGATGTATCTCGAGAACCTCTCCCGTGGCCGTTGAACTCTCAATCAGAGGACTATCACCTAGCGAAATAAGGGGTGCTGGACATTGGAGTTCGACAGTGACCCTAATTGTCGCGCTACTTGGTTCGAAACATGAGGTGACA
>JBDLWK010000105.1:0-4713 GCA_039804335.1 Actinomycetota bacterium | reverse complement strand
GACGCGAATATTGACGCCACTGACAAGTAGGCGCGCGCCAGCACGGAGTTCGAGGGCAGAGGTTGAAATCACTGGTGCAGTTTACGCACTTGCAAGACGTGTGCGACGCGGTACCGCATACGCCTTCGATACTGCAGTAAGTTCATCAGAAACCTGCTTGCGCATCGCTTCTTCTGACTTTAAGAGTGTGGTCAAGGCAGCGATTGTCGCCTTGAGTTCCTTAGATTCGCTCTCAAGTTCGAGCTTGCTCATCTTTGTCAGGCGGCGAAGTGGCATATCGAGGATATAAGTCGCCTGCTCTTCATTGAGTTTGAAGCCCTTGATCAGCGCTTCCTTTGCTGCAGATGCATCATCTGAGCCGCGAATGATCTTGATGACCTTATCAATATCGATAATTGCCTTCAGGAGGCCATCGACCAATGAGAGGCGATCTTCAGCCTTCGCCTTGCGGTATTCGCTGCGACGGCGAACAACCTCGATACGGTGATCGATAAAGACCTGCAAGAGTTCCTTAAGACCTAGAGTCTGTGGACGGCCCTTCACGAGTGCAACAGCGTTGATAGCAAAGCCATCTTCCATTGGAGTCAGCTTATAAAGCTGCTCGAGGACTGCCTCTGGTTCAAAGCCATTCTTTAGCTCGATGACAACATTGGTGCCTGTCTGGCCATCGGTGAGATCGACGATATCTGAGATGCCTTGAATCTTCTTCGCCTTTGCCAGATCTGCAATGCGCTCGACGACTTTCTCTGGTCCGATATTAAATGGAAGCTCCTTGATGACGATTCCCATCTTGCGAGAAGTCACCTTGCTGATCTCAACAGTGGCGCGGACCTTAAAGGAGCCCTTACCGGTTGCATATGCTTCACGAATTCCATCTGCGCCAACGAGCTCGCCGCCAGTTGGAAAATCTGGGCCAGGAACATGCTTCATCAATTGATTCAAAGTCGCCTTTGGATTATCAATCAAGAACTTAGTTGCAGCGATGACTTCACCTAAGTTGTGAGGAGCCATATTTGTGGCCATACCGACCGCGATACCTGATGAGCCGTTTACAAGCAGGTTTGGAAACCGTCATAGTTAGGGCCGAAATCAACAGTGTTCTCATCGGATTCTGCAACCATCGTCATTGCAGCAGCTGCCAAGCGAGCCTCGGTGTAACGCATCGCCGCAGGTCCTGCATCGAGTGATCCAAAGTTACCGTGGCCATCAATGAGTGGAAGCTGCATTGAGAAAGATTGCGCCATACGAACAAGTGCATCGTAAATTGCAGAGTCACCGTGTGGGTGCAACTTACCCATTACTTCACCGACAACACGTGCAGATTTCACATGGCCGCGCTCTGGGCGCAGACCCATATCTGCCATCTGGTGAAGGATGCGTCGATGGACCGGCTTTAAGCCGTCGCGGGCATCAGGAAGTGCGCGTGAGTAGATAACTGAATATGCATATTCGAGGAAGGACTCAGACATCTCAGATGAGACATCGATATCGACGATCTTGCCTGGGAATTCTCCCGGCTTAGGACCTGTCGCTTTGCCCTTTGCTCCCTTAGCTGGAGCGGCTTTCTTAGTTGCCATGGCGCGTATTCTGCCGTGCGCGATGGCTAAATGACGGTACCTACACGCGGACGGGCGCCAACGATTGCAACACATCGGGCAGCAACTGCCGCCCCGGCCTCAAGGCCATGCTGCATATTCTTCGTCATGGCATATTGAGCGATAAATCCGGCGGCAAATGAATCACCAGCACCGGTTGTATCAACAACTTCAGTAGAAATTGCTGGAACCGAAATCAGAATCGATCCTCGGGCTTTGCCGATAGCGCCCTGTGAGCCGCGTTTAATAACAACGGTTTCGCAATCTTGAAGAAGACTTTCCAGGGCCTTCTCTGGATCGGTTTCACCAGTTAGATAGATAGCCTCTTCTTCATTGAGCAAGATGACATCCATTAGACGAATCCATGACTTCACCTCTTCAAGAGGCACTTCCATCATCGCACCAACAGATGCGGGATCGAAGTAGAGCGGAAGTCCGGCAGATTTAATTGCAGCAATCATCTCTAGGACTCCGGGGCGAGAGAGCGGATCTAAAGGCGAGTACCCAGAGAGATAGACAACATCAAAGTTTTCTAGCGCAGGAAGATCGCCGATATGCAGGCCAGAGTTGGCGCCATTGTCAGGAAACATTGTGCGCTCACCAGTTGGGTCCACTAGAACCACAACGACGCCAGATGAGCCCTTATCGACCATTAAATTATTATGAAGAACGCCCAAGGTATCGAATTCGCTCATAAGAGCCGCGCCAGCTGCATCATCTCCCACATGGCCCACGATTGTGGAGCGTGCATCTGTGCGCGTAAGCCATGAGGCGACATTTCCGGCCGCTCCGCCACCATGAGTTGAAATCTTTGAAGGTGTATCGCTGCCGTAATTAATCTGAGAAGGCATCACTGCAATCTTGGTGATGACATCGAGCATCACATCACCAATACAGAGAACGCGTGCAGACATCGATTATCTCTTTGATGCGACAGCAATATCAGCGGCAAGTGCTGAGTTGGATTTAATGATGTCGATATTAACCTTGAGTGATTCACCTTCAGATGCGGTATGGAAATGCTCGAGCAAGAAAGGCGTGACGTACTTGCCATGAATACCGGCCTTCTCTGCACCTGCAAGTCCGCTCTTCAAAATTGCATCATGTCGGGCGCGATCCATTTCATTAACCACTGGATTTGCAATCACTAAACCGTTATTGGTCTTGAGTGCAACGCGTTGAGCGATAACTGCAGCAATCTCTTCTGCGCTATCAACTTGATGCTCAATCGTAAATCCAGAATCTGTGAGGTAGAAGCCAGGGAATTTCGTAGTTTTAAATCCGAGAACACCGATAGCAAGAGTCTCTAACCGTTCAAGTGTCGCTGCCACATCGAGGATTGATTTCACGCCGGCACAGACGATGGTGATATCGAGTTGCGATAGAGCGGTGAGGTCTGCTGACTCATCGAATGTTTCGATTGCACCACGATGGACTCCACCGAGACCGCCAGTTGCAAAGACATGGATTCCAGCCAGGACTGCAAGGTGGGCGGTAGCTGCAACAGTTGTCGCCGCCGACTTTCCTGCCGCTGCCACAATCGCTAAGTCACGACTAGAAGCCTTTGCGATGTCATCGCGGTTTGCAATATCGACAAGTTGGTCATCGGTAAGTCCGATATGTACAACGCCATCGAGAATGGCAATTGTTGCCGGCACTGCGCCACGTGAGCGGACAATCTCTTCAACTTCGCGCGCCACAGTTAAATTTGATGGACGGGGGAGTCCATGGCTGATGATTGTGGATTCAAGGGCAACGATTGGCTTACCGCTCTTAAGAGCTTCGGCTACCTCGGGCGATGTTGAGAACGTTAACTGTGACATGGCGGAAAGAATACTCGTGGGATGATTGCCCCGTGCACCTATCGCAGATCATGCCCTCAATATTTGCTGGGCTTCGAGTTGCAGATACTCACGATTTTGCCGGATGTGGCGAAAGTCCCACCGGTCGCGAACTCCTCTTTCTGATTGATGGTTTCGGTGCCGACCTCCTGATTAAATATTCAGAACATGCGCCAACGCTTTCTGCGATGACGAGTGCACATTCCGTGCAGACCTCTTTTCCATCTACAACATCGACCAGCTTGGCAACGCTTACAACTGGCTCTATGCCAGGTGCTCACGGAATGATGGGCTATACAGTTCGAGTTCCGCGCAGCAGCGGCCGTGTTCTTAACTCACTAAAGTGGGATGAACGAGTAGATCCTGAAATCTGGCAACCAGTGCCGACACTTTTTCAACGGGCGACCGCATCTGGCATCACTGTGACCCATGTTGCGGCAAAGCGTTATGAAGATACTGGCTTCACACGTGCAGTCTTTCGGGGCGCTCATTACCGGGGCGCAAATCTCACCAGCGATTTAGTGGCAGAGACAGCAACTGCGCTGAAGAATTCTCCTTCATTTGTCTATCTCTATGTCAATGACCTTGACTCTGCTGGGCATTCAGATGGCGTTGGCTCTGATAAATGGCTGGCAGCGCTCTCTAGCATTGATGCGATGGTGTGGCAGTTGTTGGAGAAACTCCCCAAAGGAGTTCGAATCTGGATTACGGCAGATCACGGAATGATCAATGTGGATGAGAAGATTGTGATGGGTCTTGATAACAATCTCCTTGAGGGTATCGCCACTATTGCGGGTGAACCGCGGATGCGACATCTCTATCTTCCGCAGGGCGCAGATCTTGCGCCAAGAGTTGATGTCATTGGTCGCTGGCAAGAGAGCCTTGGCGATAAGGTCAAAATGTTTACCCGCGAAAGTGCAATCGCCACCGGGTTATTCGGAGATAACGTCTCACTCGACGCGTCAGAACGTATCGGTGATGTAATCGCAATTGCACAGGAGAACGTGGTCTTATTGGATCCAGAGCGCGCAGATAAAGAAGGCGCAATGGTGGGTCACCATGGTGGAGATAGTGCTACTGAATCTACTGTTCCACTGCTTACTGCAACGACTTAAGAATTAATTGTTGTCGTAATCTTCTTCATCAGAAGGAGCATCTGAAACAGGTGCCTTAGATCCAAACATAATTTCATCCCATGAAGGAATCTTTGCGCGGGCAACAACGCCATCTTCTGAATCAGCAGCAGTTGGAGTATCGCGAATTGCAACAAGGCGAGG
>JBDLWK010000104.1:0-3675 GCA_039804335.1 Actinomycetota bacterium | reverse complement strand
TGATGATTTAGCGAAGCAGACAGTTCCTGAAGTCCTCAATGACTTTGCACGAGAACTCAAGCGTCTAGATGTGGAACTTCCAGTCACTGCACGTCCATTGACCTTTGGAACGTGGATCGGTGGAGACCGTGATGGAAACCCCAACATCACACCACAGGTGACCGAAGATGCAGTTGTTCTTCAGGTAGGTCATGCGATCCGCACGACGATCGCCGCGATGGACCGCATCCGTCAGATGCTCTCAGTTTCGACTCGAATTGCTGGAGCTACACCAGAACTCAGCGCATCTGTCGCTGAAGATCTCAAGCACATCCCAGAGTTTGAACCACGATTCTTACGCCTCAATGTACAAGAGCCATATCGCTTAAAGGCAACTGCGATTGTGCACCGCCTCGCCTTTACACGTAACCGACATGCAGTCGGTGGTCCACACGTTCCGGGACGAGACTATGCAAATACTGCAGAGCTACTCGCTGACCTCACCTTGATGCGCGATTCACTCTTCCAACACCGTGGTGAATTGATTGCTACCGGCCTTCTTGAGCGCACTATTCGTACGGTTGCAGCCTTTGGCCTCACCCATGCAACGCTCGATGTGCGCGAACATTCTGATGCCCACCACAATGTTCTAAAGAATTTCCTTGGCGAGGGTTATCTCGATCTATCTCACGATGAGAAGTTCACAATTCTTACCGGCGAATTAGCAAATGGAATGAAGCGCAACGCCTCATCTCTCGATGCCGCTGCTGCAAAGACGCTCAATACCTTCGTTGCTATCTCTGATCTGATCGAACGTTTTGGTCCAGAAGTTATTGAGACTTACATCGTCTCTATGACCAAGGGCGCTGACGACTTAATTGCTGCTGCTCTACTCGGAAAATATGCGGGGCTGGTAGATCTCGATAAGAAGGTAGCGAAGATTGGTTTTGCACCTCTTCTTGAAACTGTTGCAGAGCTTCGTGCAGCTGGAGATATCCTCGAGAAGCTTCTCTCAAATCCAACTTACCGTTCATTGGTAGAACTTCGCGGAAACATTCAAGAGGTGATGTTGGGTTACTCGGATTCCAATAAGGATGCTGGAATTGCAACAAGTCAGTGGGAGATTCACCGTGCGCAACGTCGTCTTCGCGATGTTGCAATGAAACATGGCGTGAAGCTACGTCTCTTCCATGGTCGTGGTGGCTCTGTCGGTCGCGGCGGCGGTCCTACATATGAAGCTCTCGTTGCACTTCCCTGGGGCTCAGTAGATGGTGAAATTAAGATGACTGAGCAAGGTGAAGTCATCTCTGATAAGTATGCGCTGCCCGCTCTTGCACGTGAGAATGTCGAGCTCACACTTGCCGCATCGCTTGAGGCAACAATCTTGAATCGTGGCCCGCGTCAAAGCCCGGAAGATCTTGCCCAGTGGAACGAGTGCATGAACCTCGTCTCCGACAACTCATTTACGCGCTATCGCTCGCTCATTGATCATCCAGATCTTCCTGCATATTTCTATGCATCGACCCCGGTTGAGCAGCTAGGAAATCTCTTCCTTGGTTCACGTCCATCTCGTCGTCCAGATGCATCGAGCGGTCTCGATTCACTCCGTGCCATTCCATGGGTATTTGGTTGGACTCAATCTCGACAGATTGTTCCGGGATGGTTCGGTGTAGGCAGCGGGCTTAAAGCAGCTCGCGAGGCAGGAAATACTGAAACCCTGAAGAAGATGCTCGCTGAGTGGCACTTCTTCGCAACCTTCATCAGCAATGTTGAGATGACTTTAGTAAAGACAGATCTTAAAACTGCTCGCCGTTATGTTGAAACGCTTGTTCCAGCGGAGCTACAACATTTCCTCACAACAATTGAAGAAGAGTTCGCCTTGACGGTTGAGGAAGTCCTTCGCCTTACAGGTAAGGCAACCTTGCTCGGAGATCAACCAGTGCTTGCTCGCACTCTGGAAGTTCGCGACCAATACCTTGCTCCATTGCACTCATTGCAGGTCAATCTCCTTAATCGCGTCCGCAGCGCGGGTGATCAAGCTGAGCCAACACTTGTTCGTGCGCTCTTGCTGACTATCAACGGTGTAGCGACGGGTCTTCGCAACACCGGTTGATTTACCGGGTTAGACCTAGCGGAACCCCCATGCCAGGAGTACCTTGGCACATGGAGAAAAAAGAAAACCTCGACGTCGAGACATCTATATTGCCTCTTAAGTATGTCGATCTCATTGAAGATATCTTCCACGCAATATTAGCTCTCGCCTTATTTGGCATTGGCATTGGCGCTTTCATCTTCAGCATCAAGAGATTAATCGAGACTGCGCCGTTCTTCCCAAATGGAATGATTCAAGGTGTCAACGATATTCTCTTTATCGTCATCATCCTAGAGATTTTAAGAACTGTGATCTCTCGATTTACCGATGGCGTTTTCCAGCTCGATAAGTTTCTCATCATCGGCGTTATCGCTGCCGTCCGACATATCCTGACGGTAGGCGCCTCACTTACCCTTGAATCGACAAAGTCCGACACTGCTTTTCAACGATCTATCTACGAAATGGCCCTCAACTCTGGAATCGTTGTAGCACTTGTCTTTGCACTCTATCTATCAAAAGCGGCACACCGTAAATCAAATAGTAAATCAAACTAAGGAGATAAAAATGGATGAATTAGCACTGCTTAAATTATGGAATCAGAAGCGAAATAGCGTCATCAGCGCACAGATGGCACCAGCTTTAGTGTTGATTGGTGTTTCAGTCACAGCAGCATTCGGCAAGTTTGCCGATGCATCCGATGGAGCAAAATACCTAGCAATTGGTGTCGCTGCTGTAACAGGAATTCTGGCGATGATCTCTCAATACGCGGCCATCCGTGAAGCTGAAGCGCTGTTGGTAGATCTCAATCGACTTAAGAGCCCATCTGCTCTCACCAAGAAGGTAGCTGAGTCCCGTGGACTCCTCTCACTCTCTGCTATTGCAATTGTTGCTCTAGGGCTTGCAACATTCGCGCTTGTTCTCTGGGCAGTTCTAGGTACTGCATGATCGTAGGAGTATCGATTTTCGCAGTCTTCTCAGGGCTGGTAGCAATTCTTATCTTCAGCTATGAGAAGCCGCCGAAGAAGAATAAGAAGATCACTGGTCGAGGTGGAGATTTCGCGGAGTAGAAATACTCGTTAAATCTTGCCTCGCCAAGCGCTAAATGAGCGGATGGACTTTGCGTGAGGCCTCTTTAGCCAAGGGTAGGGGTGGAGCTCTGCAAGGTTCTCGAACTTTGCAAAGCTCGGCACTGGCGCATATGTAACTGCAACTGGGTTGCTAGCTGCATATTCGTAAGGGCTACCCATGAAAATAGTGAGATCTCTTCGCTTTGCTAGATCCTGCAAGGTCTCAAGATAAAAGTAGATTCGCTTCGACGATAGTTGGAGCTTTCGCAGCGATTCAACGTTAAATACAAATACAACCGGTAAATCAGGATGAGCAAGAAGTGCCGGGTCTGCATCTCCCAACGAATCGATGGTGAGCAGCACTGCCTCTGGCTTTCTCACCTTCTCTGCACTCAATGGACCTGTCGTTCTATTGAGATCAGGATCTTCGACGAGCAAGGATTCAAAGGGCACATCTTCGAGTGAGACCTCAACTGGAAACTCCTGAATTGGACACTTCTTATTGAGCGGACATCCTGCACATAGCCCTGGTGCGCG
>JBDLWK010000103.1:0-3774 GCA_039804335.1 Actinomycetota bacterium | reverse complement strand
CTTTCCTGGCATTCCGCGACCTTCTAGCAAACCCTTGCGATTACGGGCTAAATCACGTGCTTTTCGCGCTGCAACACGGGCAGATGCGGCATCAATCGATTTACGGATGATGTCTTTGCCTTCTGCTGGGTTCTGCTCGAACCATGCAGTCAATTGCTCGTTAACAATCTTCTGTGTGAAGGATTTCGCTTCAGTGTTACCGAGCTTTGTCTTTGTCTGTCCTTCAAACTGTGGTTCACCAAGTTTAATTGAGACGATTGCAGTTAAACCTTCACGAACATCGTCACCGGTAAGGCGATCTTCTTTCTTCTTAATCAAATTCTGATCTTCAGCAAACTTATTAACCACAGAAGTTAAAGCAGTTCGGAAACCTTCTTCATGTGTTCCACCTTCATGGGTGTGAATTGTGTTTGCGAAGGTATAGACAGATTCAGAGAAGCCTTGGTTCCATTGCATTGAAACCTCAAGTGAGAGACGCGCCTTCTTGTCCTCAGCCTCAATTGCGATTACCGATTTATGAAGTTCGCCGCGGGTTGAATTGAGGTGCTTTACAAAGTCGGTAATGCCACCGGCATATTGATAGCGAACCGTTAGTTGGTCGCCCTTCTCATCAACATGTCCATCACGCATATCTGTAAGAACAAGGATGAGCCCCTTATTAAGGAATGCCATTTCGCGAAAACGTGTTGAGAGAATTTCAAATGAGAAATCAACGGTCTCAAAAATATCTGCAGATGGCCAGAACTGAATTGTTGTTCCAGTCTCTGTTGTTGCTTCGCCTTTTTTAACTGGCGCAGTGGGAACACCAAGTTTGTACTCTTGTGTCCAGATAAATCCATCGCGCTTTACCTTTGCGTGTAGATCGGTAGAGAGCGCATTAACAACAGATGATCCAACGCCGTGAAGTCCACCAGAGACTGAGTAACCACCATCTCCGAACTTTCCACCTGCATGTAAAACTGTAAGAACTACTTCGAGAGCTGGTTTCTTCTCGACTGGGTGGATATCAACTGGAATACCGCGACCGTTATCGATTACTTGAAGCGATCCATCTTTCATTAAGGTCACTTGGATTTCGGTGCAATAACCAGCGAGCGCCTCATCAACTGCGTTATCGACGATCTCGTAGACAAGGTGGTGGAGGCCGCGTTCTCCGGTAGAGCCGATATACATACCTGGGCGCTTACGGACCGCCTCTAGGCCTTCGAGGACGGTGATCGAAGAGGCGTCGTAGCCCTGCTTCTTCTCGCTCATCACGCCTCCGTTGGCTAGAATCAAAAGGCCTTAAAAGGCCCTTAGAAGCCCGATTTGCTCGGGATAGGCCATTATCCTAGTGGTAAATCGAATCTGTAAATACCGCTAAAAGCCTTAGACGGTAGAAATCCCCTCCTTTTAGCCGTCTTCCTAAGGTTCCCTCTGGGGTGAGCGCCTTTTCCACGCTTAAATACCCTCCCCGCGCTTTCTGCCCTCATTCTCAGGAAAGTCCCAGCCTTGGGGGCGAGGATTGAGCCATGAGCACACCACCAGTAAGCCGCATCCTTGTCGTCGATGATGAATCGAGCATCAGCGATCTCATCGCAACATCACTGAAGTTTGTGGGCTTCGATGTCCGCACCGCTGCATCTGGTTCACAAGCTCTTACCGTTGCCGAAGAATTCAAACCGCACGCAATGATCCTCGATGTCATGTTGCCCGATCTCGATGGCTTTGAAGTCTGTCGTCAGATTCGTAATGAGGGCCATCAGATTGGCGTTCTCTTCCTGACTGCAAAAGATGAGATGAAAGATAAAGTGCAAGGTCTGACAATCGGTGGCGATGATTACATGACAAAGCCTTTTAGTTTAGAAGAGCTCGTTGCGCGTCTACGTGCACTTCTACGACGAATCGGTGTTGTCGAGCAGGTAATCGATGATGAGAAGATTTCTTTTGCAGATCTCGAACTTGATGAGGCAACTCATGAAGTGCGACGTGCTGGCAATCTAATCGAACTCTCCCCTACTGAATTTACTCTTCTTCGTTATCTCATGATTAACGCTGATCGCGTTGTCTCCAAGGCGCAGATTCTCGATCATGTTTGGGATTACGATTTCGGTGGCGATGCTGGAATTGTTGAAACATATATCTCTTACCTTCGCAAGAAGATTGATATCTACGAACCAGCGCTAATCCACACAGTCCGTGGCGTTGGCTACCGACTCCGTATCGCACCTGCGAAGTAAGAGAGTTACATCATGATGAGCCCTCTTCGCAGTTGGTCGCTCCGCGGTCGGCTCACCCTCGGCATATTGCTTCTGACAGCTTTTGGATTTCTCCTCTCTAGTATTGTTGTAAAGAACGCACTCGAGGGATATCTCATCGGCCAAGTTGATCAGCAACTTCTTACGCTCTCTGCAACAGCACTCCCGCAAATTGCAGAGTCTGGAATTATTCAAGATGAAGATGATTTCTTAGGTCGCCACAATGAAGAACGCGAGCGAGAAGTACCTCGTCCTCGTGGTCCGCTTTCACGGATTCCAACAACTTTCTCTGTCACTGTCTTAGATGCAAATGGTTCTGTCACAGGAGAGCTCGGTGGAGACCTGAACGCAGCGCCAATCGCTGATTATTTGACTGGTTTTGATCTAGAAGAAGTAGCCGAACATCAAGGTGAGGCATTTACCGTGGAAGGTGGTCGCAATAATTTCCGCGCTGTTGCTGTTCCACTTCCAAATAATTCTGGCTCTATCGTTGCTGCACAGTCATTAGATGACCTCAATCAAACAGTAGGAAAGTTGGGCTTCTTCTTCTTTCTCATTGGCGCAGCGCTCCTTACTTTGATTGCGATTGCATCACGTCTAGTAATCAAGATTGGTATGCGTCCACTTGAAGATGTAGAGGCAACAGCAGAGCAGATCGCCTCGGGTGATTTATCTGCACGTATGCCAGATGCCAATCCCCATACAGAGGTCGGTCGCCTCGTGACATCCCTTAACTCGATGCTCAGCCGGATTGAACAATCATTTGATGCGCGCACCGAATCTGAGAATAAGTTACGTCGCTTTGTAGCTGATGCCTCCCATGAGCTCCGCACCCCACTTACCGCTATTCGCGGTTTCTCGGAGCTCTATCGCCAAGGTGCGGTGACAGGTGAAGAGCCAACGCGTGAACTTTTGGGCCGTATCGAGGGCGAGTCAAAGCGGATGGGCTCACTCGTTGAAGATCTCTTGCTCCTTGCTCGACTAGATCAAGCACGTGAGATGGAGTCAAAGCCTGTCGATTTGCAAGAAGTTGTGGAGTCAGCTGTTGCTTCAGCTAGAGCTGCAGGACCTGATCATCCGGTCTCGTTCACGCCATCAAGTGATGAACTCTTCGCCCTCGGTGATGAAGCGCGTATCCACCAAGTAGTGGCTAACTTACTTGCCAATGCACGTGCACATACGCCTGCAGGCACAAAGATTGATGTTTCGATTGCACGTGATGCCGATGGAATTCGTATCGCAATTGCAGATAACGGCCCTGGATTATCAGTTGAGGATCAAGAGAAGATCTTTGAACGCTTCTATCGGGCAGATTCATCGCGTGTTCGCGTTGATGGTGAGGGTAGCGGTTTAGGGCTTTCTATCGTTGATGCGGTGATGAAGGCCCATGGAGGCTCTGTGACAGTGGTTTCAGAGCTTGGTAAGGGTGCGACCTTTACCTTGTTCTTTCCAGTGGCTAGTTAGTTGGCCCTAAAGACTCCATCGCTTTAAGCGTTGCAATGCGCTCTTCAATCGGTGGATGGGTACTAAATAACTT
>JBDLWK010000102.1:0-3790 GCA_039804335.1 Actinomycetota bacterium | reverse complement strand
AGGCACACGAGGGCCAATTCGGGTCACAATCTCGTAATTAATACTGCCACTTGCTGCGCCCCAATCCTCAGCCGTGTACTCGCCATGCGAGCCATTGCCAAAGATGACGACCCAATCGCCTGATTGCGCCTTCGATTCTGGACCTAGATCGACGACAAATTGGTCCATTGAGACGCGACCGATAATTGGGGCGCGCTCTCCATTAATCCAAACCCCTGCCCCACGCGCAATACGTGGAATGCCATCGGCATAACCCATCGTGACCACACCAAGCTTGGTATCGCGGGTTGTTGATTCGCTTGCCCCGTAACCAACCGGCGTTCCAGCCGGTACCTCCTTTACGAGGTAGAGCGATGAGCGAAGTTGCATGGCAGGACGTAAGCCAAAATCTTTCGAAGATCCCATCGAAAGATCCGGTGTCAGACCATAGATAGAAATTCCGGTTCGGACCATATCGAGAGCGGCGTCAGGCTTCTTTAGAGTTGCAGCAGAGTTTGAGATATGGCGGATGATCTGATGAAAACCAAGACCTTCAAGGAACTTCACTGCCTCATTAAATCGATCGAGTTGCTCTTGGTTCTGAGCCTCTGATGGTTCATCAGCACGAGCAAAGTGAGAGAAGACTCCGACAACTTCAATCCCAGAAAGATCAGCTGCTGTGAGTTGTGACCACTCGCTTAAGAAGCCACCACGAGTCATTCCGGTATCTACCTCAAGATGAACGCGCGCCTTCTTCTCCGAGCTAGCCAACTGAATCTCTTTTAGCGCCTTCAATGAACCGGCAGCAAGATCGATATCGAGATCGATAGCGCTCTTAAAGTCAGATCCTGGCTGTACCAACCAGGCAAGTATCGGTGCGGTGATACCTGCCTCGCGAAGTGCAATCGCCTCTTCTAAGAGTGCAACACCGAGCATATCTGCGCCAGCGCTGATAGCTGCTTGTGCAACTGGCACCAAGCCATGTCCATATGCATCTGCCTTTACTACGGCAAGGAGCTTTGTTCCAGATTGAGCTTTGAGATGTGCAACGTTATGTTTGATTGCGCTGAGATCAATGATTGCTTCTGCTCTCATCTTTCAATCACCACCATCGCAGATGCGATTCCTGCATCATGTGAAAGAGAGAGATGAACAGATGCGCCATCAATCAGATCTGCGATCGCGCCACGGAAGAGAAATGCAGGCTTTCCATTTGCTTGGTTAATGACCTCAGCCTCATGCCACTGCAATCCATGATCAGGGCTGAGGGCTTTATAGAGAGCCTCTTTCGCGGCAAAACGAGCAGCGAGAGAAGATTCTTTCACGAGGGATTCGGATGGCGTGAAGAGCTTTTCACGCAGACCTGGCGTGCGCTGAAGGGATTCGTGGAACCGCTTGATATCGACGACATCAATGCCGATTCCATCAATCATGAGCGAAGACTAGTGGAGTTGGCTATCAGATGGAAAGTAACGATCGATTGCAATAATCAGAACGAGGAGCGCGCCACCGAGTAAGAGTCCACCAAATAAATCTGAGAACCAATGTGTATTTCTTAGAAGTGAAACGGTGCAGACGGTGAGCGCAAGGGTTGCGACTCCAGCGCTAGCAAGACGCCCACGGTAACGATCAACATGCGCATAGCGGTAGATCAAATAAGCAATGACGCCCCAGATGAAGATTGCATTCGAGGCATGTCCGCTTGGGTATGACATTCCGCCGGCATGAAGTAAATCAATTCCGATTCGGGGCTTGGTACGACCGAGGCCATATTTAAATGCGCCGACGACGATATTGAGTGAGAGAAAGGCAAGGATTCCAAGATTGATCGGGCGCCATGTCTTAAATCTCTTTGAGATATAAATGGCAACTATTAAGAGCGCTATTCCTGAGACGCCACGAAGACCTAGATCATCAAGTCGGCGAATGACAAATGCTGAAATGCCAGTAAATCGTGGATGGTCTGCCTCGCTGAGCGCCTCATCGATATCGGTAATTGGCCCATATGTAACAACTTGCTGTGTGACAAGGAGAAAACCTGCGAAGAGGCTGGCGCTCCATTTCAGCGCCCGGCGCATTTGGCGACGGCGGTTTTCGATCATCATTACTCGACGGTGACTGATTTAGCCAAGTTTCGTGGCTGATCTACATCGGTGCCACGTGCAACAGCAATCTCGTAAGCAAAGACCTGCAGTGGCACAGTTGCAAGAACTGGCTGAAAGAGTGGGGAGGCAACTGGAATGCGAATGATGTGCTCTGCGCCGATGACCTCAGCGCCTTCTGCAGCGATAACAACGACGCGGGCTCCGCGAGCCTTTACCTCTTGAATGTTGCTAAGCATCTTCTCATCGAGCTGATGTTCATCAGCGGTAGGAAGAATTGCAATCACTGCGGTGCCTTCTTCGATAAGAGCGATTGGGCCATGCTTGAGTTCTCCCCCAGCAAAACCTTCGGCATGAATATATGCCAACTCCTTTAACTTGAGTGCACCTTCGAGAGCGACGGGGTATTCGATTCCGCGGCCGAGGAAGAGGACGGTGTTGTTCTTTACAAATTTACGGGTGAGCTCGCGAAGTGGTTCGATGGTCTCGAGAATCTGCTCGACCTTACCTGGAAGTTCGAGCATCTCGTTATAGAGACCGCGTACCTGGAGATCGGTAAGTGCTCCGCGTACTTGAGCCAATTTAAGGCCGATTAAGTAGACAGCAACGATCTGGGTAAGAAATGCCTTCGTCGATGCCACTGCAATTTCAGGGCCAGCATGGGTATAGAGAACTGCATCTGATTCGCGAGGAATAGTTGAAGAGTTTGTATTACAGACCGCTAGGACTCGCGCACCGGATGCCTTTGCATGGCGAACAGCCATCAAGAGATCCATTGTTTCGCCTGATTGCGAGATCGCGATGACGAGGGAATTCTTATCAACAATCGGATCGCGGTATCGGTATTCGGATGCAATCTCTACATCTACCGGAACCTTTGCCCATTTCTCGATTGCATACTTTGCAACCATTCCTGCGTGATAGGCAGTACCGCAAGCAATAACAGAGATGCGCTTAATATCTTTGATTTCAGGATCGCTCATATGAAGTTCATCGAGCAAGATCTGGTTATTGTCAGAGAGGCGACCAATTAAAGTATCTGCAATCGCCTTAGGCTGATCGAAGATCTCTTTCAACATAAAGTGGGCAAATCCGCCCTTCTGTGCAGCAGCTGCATCCCATGTCACTTCATATTCACGAAGTGGAAGCGGATTGCCTTCAAGGTCGCAGATTGCGATGCCCTCAGGAGAGATTGTGACTACTTCATCTTGCCCGAGCTCAACCGCGCGCCGGGTGTAATCGATAAATGCTGCAACATCGGATGCTAAGAAGTTCTCGCCATCGCCAAGACCTGCAACGAGAGGCGAATTACGACGGACTCCAACGATGGTTTGTGGCGCATCGGCATGGATTGCGAGCAAGGTAAATGAACCACGAAGGCGCTTGACTGCAGCTCGCATCGCAGCGGTGAGGTCACCGCCATTTTCTTTGCGCAGATCTGAGAGTAGGTGTGCAACAGATTCGGTATCTGTCTCAGATTCAAACTTATGGCCACGTTCTTCTAGCTCAGCTTTAAGTTCTGAGTAATTTTCGATGATGCCATTATGGATAACAGCGAGTTTGCCCTCGTTATCGAGGTGAGGATGGGCGTTGCGATCGGTAGGTCCACCGTGGGTGGCCCAACGTGTATGCCCGATACCTGAATGAACTGTAGGGAGATTGGCAGGAAGTGCGCCCTCTAGATTTGCAAGCTTTCCAGCGCGCTTTTC
>JBDLWK010000101.1:0-3824 GCA_039804335.1 Actinomycetota bacterium | reverse complement strand
CTCGCAGATAGAGAGCTTTCATAATGAGAAATCGCGCTCTTCAATTAACCGCAGCTTTTGTGGCTGTAATTCTCTTTAGCAATGTTGTCTCATTTACAACTAAGAGCAATCGGTACTCCGAGAGCTATCCAGCAGTTGTTTGTCCACCAAACCAGACAGGCCAGAGCTCGGTTATCTCCCTAACATCCCCTAAGACCCAACTTCGTAAGACGGGTGTAGCAACTTTGATCTTTAAAGATTCACGTACTCGACGCTTTAATGGAAGCACACAAGCGACGGTAATTGATTCTCAGGCAATCACTCCCATCATGTGGCAGGTCCGAACCGGCGTCTGGGCAGGAGGACTTACTTGTCTCGCACCGATCTCTTCGCAATGGTTTGTTGGAGCAACGGCAGATGTCACATCTAAGGGAACTCTTACCCTTGTTAATAGCGGATTAGGTAAGGCCCTTGTTGGTGTAACCGTCTATACCGAAAATGGTGCACAGGCAGAGCAGAGCTTTGCTGTGAAGGCGAATTCATTTATCACCGCTCAACTCGCCGGGTTGGCACCAGGGGCAAAATCAATTGCGCTCCATGTTGTTCCTCAGACCGGACGCATCAATGCATTTGTCACCGATGAACGCGGTCGCGGTCTGCAAGCTCTCGGTGGCGACACTGTAAATTCACAAGAGAGCGCATCGAAGTCTCTTGTGATCCCAGCAATCCCGCAGCAGACCGGTCGCCGCTCTTCGCTACCTCACACGCTTCGAGTTCTGATTCCAGGTGAAGTCGGTGGGCAGATAAACGTTGAGATCAAATCAACCGATGGAACCTTCTCGCCCGCTGGAATTGATGGGAAAACCATTCCAGCAGGAAAAGTTGTGGACCTTCCATTAGATGTCCTGATGGAATCTGGAAAGTTCGCCCTCCATCTCTCATCAGATCGCCCCTTTGTTGCATCTGTCTTTACTAAGACCCAAGCTCAAGGAAAGAGCGATTTCCTCTGGAGCACTCCTGTCCCACCTCTTGTTAATGGCACCTTCGCCTCAACCGGATTGGCGCCACTACTTGTATTTACCGGCGATCAGATTGCGGTTGATTTCGAAATCACCTCCATTAAAGGTACGAAGCGGAAGATCTCTCTCCGTGGTGATGACATCGCGACTTACCAACTCTCCGAACGCATCCGAGCATTTACAATTACCAAGAGCTCAGAGAAGACCTACGGTGCAGCCCTCATCACCTCTAAGAGCGGCTTCGGATATGCGCCGTTGGTCACAGGTAGCACCCTCACCCGAACATCTATTCCTCGCTCCAATATTCGAGTGTTGATTCCATAACTTTTGCACCTGCCCCCACTAATCTTGCATCCATGAGTTCATTAACAGGACGTCCCTGTTCACGTGTCAGCTGTCGAACAGCTGCCACAATGACGCTCACCTATATCTATGCCGAATCTCGCGCAGTATTGGGTCCTATTGCAATGTTCTCTGAACCACATGCATACGATCTCTGCGAGCGACATGCCGCTCGATTAACAGTTCCAAATGGCTGGACAGTCGAACGCGAACTCCACGAGAGCGAAGGTCAAGGCCCAAGCGAAGATGACCTTATGGCGATTGCAGATGCAGTAAGAGAAGTTGCGCGTTCACATCAAGAACAGCCACGAGAGACGACATCAGCACAGATCTCTCAAGTAGGTCGCCGCGGCCATCTCCGCGCAGTTCCTTCTTAACCGTAAACCTCTTACTATTGCTCCATGAGCGCATCAATCTTTAAGGCATATGACATTCGCGGTTTAGTCGATGGCGAGATAACTCCTGACTTCACCTTTGCTACCGGTGCTGCTTTCGCTCGATTTCTAAAGCAAGAGCGCGAACCTGGCACAGTAGTAATTGGCGAGGATATGCGCCCAAGTTCACCCGAACTTGCAGATGCCTTTAGCGCAGGCATTACCTCACAAGGCCTTGATGTAATTCGAATCGGTCTCGCCTCAACAGATATGCTCTATTTCGCAGCAGGTAAATTAAATCTTCCTGGTGCAATGTTTACCGCTAGCCATAATCCTGCGCCATATAACGGAATTAAAATGTGCCTCTCAGGTGCGCGTCCAATTGGAAAAGAATCAGGTTTGCTCCTCATTGAGAAATATGTCAACGAAGGCTCTCCTATTCCATTAAGTCAGGTCGGTGTCGAACGCCACCAAGAGATGCTGGAAGATTATGTGAGTCATCTACTTGAGATGGTAAATCTCTCAGAAACTCGCCCGCTCAAGATTGTGATTGATGCTGGCAATGGAATGGCCGGACATACCGCGCCAGCGGTCTTTAAGCGCCTCAACGCTGAAGTAATTGAGATGTACTACGAGCTCGATGGAACTTTCCCAAATCATGAAGCCAACCCCATCGATCCCAAGAATCTCCGCGATCTACAAGCTGCAGTTCTGCAGCATAAAGCTGATATCGGTCTGGCTTTTGATGGCGATGCAGATCGTTGCTTCCTTGTCGATGAGAAGGGCGAATTAGTTAACCCATCAGCCCTCACCGGTCTCATTGCGACTCGAGAACTCGTTAAGTATCCAGGTTCAACAATTATCTATAACTTAATCTCATCTCGCTCTGTTAAAGAGGTTGTAGAAGAAAATGGCGGTACCGCTGTCCGCTCTCGTGTCGGTCACTCTTACATCAAGAAGTTGATGGCAGAAACTGGCGCAGTCTTCGGGGGAGAACACTCTGGCCATTTCTACTTCCGTGACTTCTGGCGCGCAGACTCAGGAATGTTGGCAGCGCTCTACGCAATTGCTGCACTGGGCGAGAAAGATGTTCCACTCTCTCAACTATTTGCTCCCTTTAATCGCTACTCATCGAGTGGGGAAATCAATTCGACCGTGGCAGATGCAGTCGCCGCTACACAATTGATCGAAGATCACTACGGAGCACTTGCCGGAGTCGAACTCGACCGTCTCGATGGCCTGACAGTCTCGGGCGATACTTGGTGGTTTAACTTGCGCGCCTCAAATACCGAGCCTCTCCTTAGACTCAACGTTGAGGCTACAACTGAGCAAGAGATGGCAAGTATTCGCGATGCAGTTCTCAACACCATACGTTCATAACGGTTAATTCTGCCTTTCCTGCCCTCTCCTAGTAATCTATCCCCATAGCCGATCAGCACAGTAGAGCCCTACGCCGAAGGTCAAGCGAAAAAATAGAAATGCCCATCTCATATTGAGGGCCTATTCAGGGAGATAAATAAATGTCAGTTACAACCGTTCCTAAGCACGATATTGCAGATGCATCACTTGCTGCTGCTGGTCGCAAGCGCATCGAGTGGGCAGAGCGCAATATGCCTGTTCTTGCTCAGATCCGTGAGCGCTTCGAGAAGACACAACCATTTACCGGCGTCCGCATCTCTGCATGTATGCACGTCACAACAGAGACAGCTAACTTGATGCGCGTGCTCAAGGCAGGCGGAGCAGAGATCGCTCTCTGTGCATCAAACCCACTTTCAACTCAGGACGACACAGCTGCTGCGCTCGTCCACGAGTACGGAATCTCAGTCTTCGCTCGCAACGCAGTAGACCGTGATGGCTACTACGCGCATATCAATGCATCACTCGATATCGAGCCACACCAAGTATTCGACGATGGTTGCGACCTCGTTAACACACTTCACACAACACGTCGCGAACTTCTTCCAAATATCTCAGGAGGATGTGAAGAGACAACAACTGGTGTTATCCGCCTCAACCAGATGGCAAAAGATGGCGCTCTCACATTCCCAATGATCGCTGTCAATGACACTGATACAAAGCACATGTTCGATAACCGCTTCGGAACAGGTCA
>JBDLWK010000100.1:0-8274 GCA_039804335.1 Actinomycetota bacterium | reverse complement strand
CAAAAGGAGAAATACCGTGGCAACGATGTATCACGATCAGGATGCAGATCTATCCGTAATTCAGGGTCGCAAAGTCGCGATCATCGGTTATGGCTCACAAGGCCATGCACACGCACTTAACCTTCGCGATTCAGGCGTTGATGTTCGCGTTGGACTTAAGGAAGGTTCACCATCTCGCGCAAAGGCAGAGGCAGAAGGCCTTCGCGTTGTCTCTGTTGCAGAGGCAACAAAGGAAGCAAGCGTCATCATGATCTTGGCTCCTGATCACCTTCAGCGCCACATCTATGCAGAGTCAATCTTGCCTAACCTAGAAAAGGGCGATGCTCTCTTCTTCGGTCACGGTTTCAATATTCGTTTCGGTTACATCAAGCCACCTGTAGATGTTGATGTCTGCATGGTTGCACCAAAGGGTCCAGGTCACTTGGTTCGTCGTGAGTTCGCTGCAGGTCGCGGCGTCCCTGACATTGTTGCAGTTGAGCAGGATGCAACTGGCAATGCGTGGCCATTGACACTTTCATATGCAAAGGCAATGGGCGGACTTCGCGCCGGCGGAATCCTTACAACATTTACCGAAGAGACAGAGACCGACTTGTTCGGTGAGCAGGCAGTTCTCTGTGGCGGCGCATCACAGCTCGTGATGTACGGCTTTGAGACACTTGTTGAAGCTGGATACCAGCCAGAGGTTGCTTACTTCGAATGCTTGCACGAACTTAAGTTGATCGTTGACCTTATGTACGAAGGTGGAATCGCAAAGCAGCGTTGGTCGGTATCTGACACAGCTGAGTTCGGTGACTACGTATCAGGTCCACGCGTTATCGACCCACACGTCAAGGAGAACATGAAGGCAGTTCTTGCTGACATTCAGTCAGGTGCATTTGCTAAGCGCTTCGTTGATGACCTCGAGAACGGCGCAAAGGAATTCACAGCACTTCGCGAAAAGGGCGAGTCGCACCAGATTGAGAAGGTTGGACGCGAACTTCGCAAGATGTTTAGCTGGATGAAGAAGGCTGACAACGATGATCGCAAGATGTTTAGCTGGATGAAGAAGGCTGACAACGATGATTACCAAGAGGGAAGTGCTGCACGTGGCTAAACCTGTTGTATTGATCGCTGAAGAACTCAGCGCAGCAACGCTCGATGCTCTCGGTCCAGACTTCGAAGTTCGCAACTGCGACGGTGCAAACCGCGCAGAGCTCCTCGAAGCTCTCGGTAAGGGCGTTGATGCAGTTCTCATTCGTTCTGCTACAAAGATGGATGCAGAGGCAATTGCAGCAGCGAAGGGCCTCAAGGTCATCGCTCGTGCAGGTGTTGGTCTCGACAATGTTGATATCCCAGCAGCAACAGCAGCTGGCGTCATGGTTGTTAATGCACCAACATCAAATATCGTCTCAGCTGCAGAGCTTGCAATTTCATTGTTGCTCGCATCTGCTCGCTTTATCTCACCAGCACATGCTGCACTGAAGAATGGTAAGTGGGCACGTTCTAAGTACACCGGAGCAGAACTTTTCGAGAAGACTCTCGGAATCGTAGGCTTTGGTCGTATTGGTCAGCTCGTTGCACATCGCATGCAGGCATTTGGCATGAACGTCATTGCTTATGACCCATATCTTCAGCCAGCACGCGCAGCTCAGCTGGGCGTTGAACTTGTAGAGCTCGATGATCTCTTGAAGCGCTCTGACTTCATCACCATCCACCTTCCAAAGACAAAAGAGACAGCCAATCTCATCGGCGTCGAAGCTTTGAAGAAGGTAAAGAAGGAAGTTCGCATCATCAACGCCGCTCGCGGTGGTGTACTTGATGAGGCAGCTCTCTATGACGCAATCACTGAAGGTCGCGTTGCAGGTGCGGGTCTCGATGTTTATGTGACAGAACCTTGCACAGATTCACCGTTGTTCCAGTTGGATCAAGTTGTTGCAACACCACACCTCGGCGCTTCAACTGATGAAGCGCAAGAACGTGCAGGAATTGCAGTTGCGGTCTCAGTTCGTAAGGCACTTGCCGGCGAGCTTGTTCCTGATGCAGTTAACGTTAAGGGTGGAGCAATTCACGATGAGATCCGCCCATCTCTTCCATTGGTCGAGAAGATGGCTCAGATTGCCACTGCAATCGCGGGCGAGCTTCCGGTTTCTATGGAGATCACAGTCAAGGGCGATATCTCTGGCCATGATTCATCAGTTCTTGCAATTAGTGCCCTCAAGGGTGCACTTCAAGCAACTGGCTCTGAGGACGTTACATACGTCAATGCGCCAGGACTTGCTGCAGAGCGTGGCGTGACATCATCGGTCGTCACATCAGCTGATTCACCTGAATACCGCAGCATGATCTCTTTGCATGCAGCGCTTGCTTCAGGTCATCAGATCAAGGTTGATGGAACTTTGATGGGCATTAAGAAGACAGAGAAAATCATTGCAATCGATGGCTTCAATCTCGATCTTCCACCAGCAGAGAACCTACTTTTCCTTCGCTATACAGATAAGCCAGGTGTTGTCGGCGCTGTCGGTAACACACTAGGCGCATCGAAGATCAACATTGCAGGCATGCAGGTATCTCGTGAAGCAGCAGGTGGAAAGGCGCTCATGGCGCTCACCGTTGATTCATCTGTTTCAGATGCAGTGACAGAGTCAATCAAGAAGGAGATCGATGCCGATCTCGTCCGTTCAGTCTCATTGGTAGGTTAATGTAAATATGTCCAAGTCATTCAACCTTGCAGTCATTCCAGGCGATGGAATCGGTACTGAAGTTGTAGGGGAGGGCCTTAAGGTCCTTGATGCCGTTGCTGCAAAGTACGGCGTCACTTTCAATAAGACTAACTACGACCTCGGCGCTGGTTACTGGCACCGCACTGGTGAAGTTCTTCCTGACTCTGTCATGGCTGAGCTAGCAAAGGCAGATGTAATCCTGCTCGGCGCTGTTGGAGATCCAACAGTTCCATCAGGTGTGCTCGAGCGCGGATTGCTTCTTAAGCTCCGCTTTGCATTCGATCACTACATCAACCTTCGCCCTGCAAAGTTGATGCCTGGCGTTACCGGTCCGCTGGCAACAAAGGCTCCAATTGATTTTGTTGTAGTTCGCGAAGGCACAGAAGGCCCATATGTTGGTGCAGGTGGAACATTGGCTGAAGGCACTGATGCAGAGATTGCAACAGAGGAATCACTTAATACTCGTCGCGGGGCAGAGCGAGTAATTCGCGATGCCTTCGAACGTGCCTCAAAGCGTGAGCGAAAGAAGCTCACTCTTGTACATAAGAACAATGTTCTTACTCGTGCAGGTGGACTCTGGACTCGCACATTCAATGAAGTTGCTAAAGAGTATCCAGGCATTACAACTGATTATCTTCACGTTGATGCGGCATCGATGTTCTTCGTGACCAATCCAGAGCGCTTCGATGTTGTTGTGACAGATAACCTCTTCGGAGATATCTTGACTGATATCGCCGCTGCTATCTGTGGTGGAATCGGACTTGCGGCATCTGGAAATATCAACCCAACAGGCAAGTTCCCATCAATGTTCGAGCCAGTACATGGCTCAGCACCAGATATCGCGGGCAAGAACATCGCAGATCCAACTGCGACCATCATGTCAGTTGCAATGATGCTCGATCACCTTGGATTAAGCGATGCTGCGCGCGATGTCGAAAAGGCAGTAGCTCAAGATCTTCTCAACCGGGGCGATGCAAAGCGCAGCACAACTGAAGTTGGCGCAGCGCTCGTCGCATTGGTGAAGTAAATGAAGATCACTCTCAATCCCAATGCAGTACCTGCAGAGAAGCGTGAAGCACTTATTGCTGAAGGTGGATTCGGTAAGTACTACACAGATCACATGGTGGTCTGTGATTGGTCTGAAAGTGATGGATGGTCTGAACCAGAACTCATCCCATACGGTCCGATCACTCTCGATCCAGCGACCGCTGTCTTCCATTACGGTCAAGAGATCTTCGAAGGCATGAAGGCTTATCGCCAGCCAGATGGCAGCGTTGCACTATTTCGCCCAGAGGCAAATGCTCGTCGCTTTGCACGATCTGCAGCGCGCCTTGCACTTCCTGAGATGCCAGAAGAATTATTTCTCGAGACTGTTCAGACTCTCGTAAAGCAAGATATTGATTGGGTTCCTAACCAGGTAGGCGAGTCTCTCTATATTCGCCCATTTATGATCGCTACTGAAGTTGGTCTCGGCGTTCGCCCTTCAAATAAGGCGAAGTACATTCTAATTGCTACACCAGCGGGTGCTTACTTTGATCCATCAAAGCCAGTCTCTGTCTGGATCTCAACTGAATACGTTCGTGCCGCACAAGGCGGAACAGGTGAGGCAAAGTGTGGTGGAAACTACGCAGCATCACTGATTGCTCAGAAAGCCGCTGCAGCTCAAGGGTGCGATCAAGTTGTCTGGATCGATGCGAAAGAGCGCAAGTGGGTGGAAGAGATGGGCGGCATGAACCTTTACTTCGTAAAGGGAAGCGGCGCAGATGCTCGCGTAGTCACGCCACAATTAACCGGAACTCTTTTGCCAGGAATCACACGCGACTCAATCTTGTCAGCTGCGCAAGACCTCGGTTACAAGACAGAAGAAGTCATGATCTCTGTCGATGATTGGCGCGATGGAATTGCTTCTGGTGAGATCACAGAGATCTTTGCCTGCGGTACCGCTGCAGTTATCTCTCCCGTTGGTCAGGCAAAGTCTGCGATGGGTACCTGGGTGACCGGCGACGGTAAGCCGGGCGCAATCACGATGCAGATCCAAATATGACAATCGACGACAGCTTTCATATTTACGACACCACTCTTCGTGATGGTGCCCAGCAAGAGGGACTCAATCTCTCTGTTCATGACAAGCTGACGATTGCTCGCCACCTCGATGACCTTGGTGTCGGCTTTATCGAGGGCGGATGGCCAGGGGCTAATCCAAAAGATACCGAATTCTTCGCACTCGCCAAGAAGGAACTTAAACTTAAGAACGCAACCTTCGTAGCTTTCGGTGCAACACGTCGCCCCAATGTAAAGGCGGCAGATGATGTTCTTCTTGCAGCCCTTCGCGATTCAGGTGCGGCAGCGGTGACGCTCGTTGCCAAGTCATATGACCGCCATGTTGATCTTGCGCTAAAGACAACGCTTGATGAGAACCTCGAGATGATTCGCGATTCAATCACTCACCTTCGATCAGAGGGTCAGCGAGTATTTCTTGATGCCGAGCACTTCTTCGATGGCTACCGCGCAAACCGCGCATATGCACTTGAGGTCATTCGCGTTGCAATGGAGGCAGGTGCTGATGTTGCCGCGCTCTGTGATACCAACGGTGGAATGCTGCCAGATGAAATTGCAGATGTTGTTAACGACGTTATCGGTGCAACTTCTGCTCGCGTTGGCATTCATTGCCATAACGACACAGGTTGCGCAGTAGCAAACTCAATGGCTGCAGTTGCTGCAGGTGCGACACATGTTCAAGGAACTATCAATGGATATGGTGAGCGCACAGGAAATGCCGATCTCGTTACCATCATTGCAAATCTTGAGTTAAAGAAGAAGAAAGAAGTTCTTCCAGTTAACGCACTTCGCGAGGCTTTCCGTATTTCGCATGCAGTTGCTGAAGTGACAAATATTTCCCCATCACCTCGTCAGCCATATACAGGCGTATCGGCCTTTGCTCATAAGGCAGGGCTTCATGCATCTGCAATCAAGGTAGATCCAATGTTGTATCAACATGAGGACCCTTCTTCTGTCGGAAACGATATGCGCATGCTCGTATCCGACATGGCAGGGCGCGCATCAATTGAGCTAAAGTCACAAGAGCTCGGCGTTGACCTTGGAGGAGACCGCGAACTTATTACTCGAATCGTGGAACGCGTCAAAGAGATGGAGTCCCGCGGCTTCACCTTCGAAGCAGCAGATGCCTCATTCGAACTTCTTCTTCTAGAAGAATCAACAGGCAAGCGCCCTTCATTCTTCTCTATCGCTCACTGGCTCACCACAACCGAGCACGATGTTGATGGCACCATCATTACCAAAGCTGAAGTCACCGTTACTGCACAGGGTAAAGAGATCACATGCTCGGGCGCAGGAAATGGTCCAGTCAATGCATTTGATACCGCCCTGCGTGATGGACTCAACGAGTTATATCCGCAGATTTCTGTTCTTGAACTTACCGATTACAAGGTTCGCATCCTTGAAGGTCGTCTAGGTACCGGTGCTATCACTCGAGTATTGATCGAAACCTCAGATGGCAAGGGCGAGTGGAATACCGTTGGCGTTCACGAGAACGTCATCGCGGCATCTGCAATGGCACTTGAAGACGCGTTGACCTTTGGCCTCTTGCGTCAGGGTCTCAAGCCGTAAACTAGCTTTATGTCATTCGACGAGATCAGAGATGCGTATTCGCACTATCTCGTCAACGAGAAAGCACTATCTACCCACACCGTTCGTGCCTATCTCGGTGACCTCGATTCATTTGTGGAGCACCTTGCCAATAACGGGGCCTTGGATATCTCCGATGCAAACCTTCAACTTATTCGTTCATGGCTTGCTACTCAGCAAGTTCGCGGGGGAGCACGCACGACACTTTCTCGTCGCGCCGTATCTATTCGCCTCTTCACCAAATGGGCGGCCAAACGCGGCTTCTTAACAGCAGATATCGGCGCAACTCTTGCAACGCCAAAACCGCATCGCACCCTTCCTGGAGTCCTTACTCAATCAGATGCTGCAACTGCTATGGATTCAATGGCAACCCGTGCAGCAGAATTTGATTCCCCAACATCTATTCGCGATGTTGCAATTGTCGAGCTGCTCTATGCAACCGGGGCGCGAGTCTCCGAAGTCTGTGGCCTTGATTTAGAAGATCTCGATTTCCATCGCAACACGATTCGAGTTCTAGGTAAGGGAAATAAAGAGCGGATGATTCCGATGGGCGCTCCTGCCGTGAAAGCTCTTCAGACGTATATCAACGATGCTCGCCCGCAATTGCTAAATGAGAAATCCGCTCGTGCGCTTTTCCTGGGCGCTCGAGGAAAACGTATTGATCAGCGAGCAGTTCGGACGATTGTCTATGAAGCCCTATCTGCCCTTGAAGGAGTAGAGCGGATGGGGCCTCACGCTCTTCGCCACTCAGCGGCAACGCATCTATTAGAAGGTGGCGCCGACCTTCGTACCGTTCAAGAAATCTTGGGCCACTCATCTTTGGCAACGACACAGATTTATACACATGTCTCAACAGATCGACTTCGTCAGGCATTTAAACAGGCACACCCTCGCGCCTAACTTTGTGACTTAAAGTAGTTTGCATAAATACTTTTAACTCGATTCAATAATCTTTATTCTTGGCTTATGAAAACATCCCCATTACTAAGAATGAGTTTTGAAGAACTCGTTCAACATATAACCAATCAACATCCCGATATGAAGAATGAAACAATTGAAGAAATGGCAGAATCAATTCTTGAGGAGGTATCCACCGCGTACGTAGGTGGTTGATCCGCATCACTTCATCTACATCCTTTATTAAGGAAGTTAAGAAATTTCACATCAACGACCAGCAATTAGTTGAGCAGGCAATAACTGCAATTGCAACATCTCCCACGGCTGGCAGAGCCAAAATTGACGATCTGACCGGCATTTATGTTTATAAATTCCGAGCAGTGGGAAGTACTCTGCTCATCGCGTATGCCTTCCTCTCTGAGGAGTGGATCCAGCTGATCAAAGTAGGTAGCCATGAGAACTTTTACCGCGACCTCAAGCGGGGAAAATGACCAATTTGGGGGCTCGGCCTGCCTGCAGCTAGAATCACCTCTGCACAGATCGCTGTGACATCTCAGCGTTCTTGTGATGAACCGCTTGCGGGGAATCTCAGCCACTTCGGTCCGGGTAGTAATTCAATGGCTCTGCCATCTGAATCATTTAACTAGCTGGTCGGCGTTGTGAACGCGACGGGCCTAACAAATCGTTAAGCCATTAACCGAGCAGGTTTTAGTGCGCTGCACAAAACCTAAGAAGGAGCGTGCCGAAAACCTAAGAAGGAGCGTGCCGTCATGGCAACAGTAACAATGCGCGAACTCCTCGACAGCGGAGTCCACTTCGGACACCAGACTCGTCGTTGGAATCCAAAGATGAAGCGTTTTATCTTCACAGAACGCAATGGCATCTACATCATCGATATCCAGCAGTCACTTCCTTTGATCGATCAGGCATATGCCTTCACAAAGGATGTTGTTGCTAAGGGCGGACACATCTTGTTCGTCGGAACAAAGAAGCAGGCACACACACCAATCATCAACCAAGCAGCTCGCGTTGG
>JBDLWK010000099.1:0-3901 GCA_039804335.1 Actinomycetota bacterium | reverse complement strand
CCGGGCTGCTCTACCTAAAACTTCCATTTGTTCCACCAACTGTCGAACGCGGCGAACCCTTCTCCTTTGAGGCGATGAAAGATAAAGTCTTCCTCGCTGCCACACTTTCAAATGCGTTTATGTCGCTCCACTTTGTTCTGCAATCAGTGGCAATCCCACTCTGGGTAGTTCGAGAGACCAATGCGCCTCGCTGGTGGGTTTCTGTCATCATGATGATGAATACAATCGCAGTAATGTTCTTACAGGTCGCAGCGAGTAAGAGTTCAAAGACTTTGATGGGTGGAGTTAAGGCCTATCGAAACGCCTCTTATTTCATCTCGCTAGCATGTCTGCTCTATGCATATGCCCATGGAATGAACGCAGTCATGGCAGCGCTTCTGCTCTCACTTGGCATGGCATCTCATATCACTGGCGAACTCATCGGCTCTGCCGGATCGTGGTCGATTGGCTTTGGTCTAGCTGATGAGAAGCATCAAGGCCAGTATCAGGGCGTTTGGGGACTCTCCTGGGGCCTGAGCGGAACCGTTGGGCCCGCGCTTGTAACTGCGTTGGTCATTGGGATGGGAATATCAGGTTGGTGGATTCTGGCAGCAATCTTTGCAATCAATGGAACCTTGATGCATAAGCTGGTAACTAAGTCGTGGGGTCGGAGACCACAACTAGAGTCTGCCTAAGCCCCTTTCGGCTTCACGCACCGCAACTCGCCCCAAATCTGGGTGAGCCTTCAAGAAATCGCGGACTGCCCGTGGGTTTACCTTGGAGATATCTCGCAGCGCCCAACCAATTGCTTTAACGATGAAGAACTCCTTCGAATCCGAATGATCATCGCAGTATTGAAGAACAAGCTCGACGTCGGCCTCAAACTTACGCCCTCGCTGATGTTGAATAGCCGCACGATTGAGCCAGATATTGGAGGACTTATTCCACTTCTCGATTAACTTCTCACAACCATATTTGTCCGTCAGGGGTGAGATTGCGACAGAACCCAGCCCATCAACGGTGTCCCACCAGGGCTTAGTGATTATCAAATCCTCAACGTGATCTGCCAAGAAGTTCCTATCTGCAATCTTCCAGTGGATACCAATTAAATCATTGGCGCAGTATTGAAACTCTCGCTCATCTAACTTCCAGAGCTTTCTCGCCGTTGCACCAAGTTCATCTGATGTTGGTACCGCCATGCCTTTGGCAATTCTCTTAACCAAGGTGCGTCGCTCTGGGGTGGGAACTCCGATAAAGGGCGCAACATCCTTCATATACATCTGTGCGCCAATGGCACGCTTGTGATCTCCCATAGCCATCAGCGCAGGGGAGAGGGCTTTAACGAAATCTGATGCGTAACTCAGTTTTGACTCCTCTCAACAGGAGGTAGGACAGACCAAGGGAATTCAATCCAGTAATCGGTCTGACGCCAAGAATAATCAGGCTTCTCAACGCTGTGAGGCTTTTCGTAGAGCACGGCGCTTCTGACCTCTGAGACATATTCACCACAGAATTCACGCACTAGCTTCAGTGTGGCCCCTGTATCTGCAACATCATCGGCGACAAGAACTTTAAGACCAGTGAGGTCTACTTTGTTAGGTATCGGAGGAAGAACGACCGGGAGGGCAAGGCGCTCATTCACACCGGTATAGAACTCAACTGACATAGTGAAAGTGTTCTTCACTCCCAGGGCATATCCGAGGGCACCACCGATTACCAGGCCACCTCTTGCAATACTAAGAACGATATCGGGCTCATATCCAGAATCCTTAACCACTTGAGCCAGTTCGCGGACCGCAACTCCGAACTCTTCATAACTTAACTTTTCACGCGCTTCACTCATAGGGAGAACCTACTGTTTTCGTTTGAGAAAGGAAAACTCCCACGGAGGATTCCTCTGGATACCCCTATTTTTCAAAGAGGGATAGAAACATACGATTCTCGCAATTGGAGGACTAGATGAAGAAGATGGTCTCTTGTTTCGAATGTGGTTGTAAATATGATCGGAAGAAGTCCAGTCAATGCCATCGTTGTGGCGAAACTAGAATCTTCGAACCACGATTACACGATGAGAATTATGACCTTGCAAAGGATTTGTCACGCAACGCTAGAGTTCTTATTGTGGCGACATTGATCTTGTTCGCCCTTGTTTCCTTCATGATCACAGCAGGCTGGAATTCCCTGGTCATTTAGAGAAGAGAGAACATTCATGATATTTGTTTCCGTTGTTTTACTCACATCTTCACTTTTGGGTCTAGATACAAGTTTCTCGGTTACGTCATCAAAGCCAAAGATTGCAATTGTTGATATGGGCGGAGGCGGGGGGTATACAGGAGGAACAGAAAAGCCTTCCTGTGCCCGTGTAAATCCGAAGTGTTAAATCAAGTAATCACGTAGGGCGAAAATACAAAACCCCCGCCAGTAAACTGACGGGGGTTTTGTATTGGACTTTTTAGATGTCGTAATACAACTCGAATTCAGCTGGATGCGGACGTAGACGTACGTAATCAACTTCGTTCTTACGCTTCCATTCGATCCATGTTGAGATGAGATCTTCTGTGAAGACGCCACCCTTAGTAAGGAAGTCGTGGTCTGCTTCGAGTGAGTTAAGAACTGCCTCGAGTGAACCTGGAACCTGTGGGATTGCAGCAGCTTCATCGCCCTCTAGCTCGTAGAGGTCCTTATCTACTGGTGCAGGTGGTTCGATCTTATTGACGATTCCATCGATACCAGCCATGAGCATCGCAGCAAATGCGAGGTATGGGTTCGATGATGGATCTGGGCAACGGAACTCAACGCGCTTTGCCTTAGGTGATGATCCGGTAATTGGGATACGGATACATGCTGAACGGTTACGAGCTGAGTAAACGAGGTTTACTGGCGCTTCATAACCTGGAACCAAGCGACGGTATGAGTTAACAGTTGGGTTGGTGAATGCAAGAAGTGATGGAGCATGCTTCAAGAGGCCACCGATATACCAACGGGCCATATCTGAGAGATCGCCATATGTGCCTGCTTCGAAGAAGAGTGGCTTGCCATCTTTCCAGAGTGACTGGTGGACGTGCATACCTGAACCGTTATCTCCGAAGAGTGGCTTTGGCATAAATGTTGCGGTCTTGCCGCCTTCCCATGCAACGTTGCGGATGATGTACTTAAACTTCATCAACTCATCGCCTGCTGTGAGAATGTCTGTGAAGCGGTAGTTGATCTCCATCTGGCCAGCGGTTCCAACCTCATGGTGTGAACGCTCAACCTGAAGACCTGCACGACCGAGCTCCATCACCATCTCATCGCGAAGATCTGCGAACTGATCTGTAGGTGAAACAGGGAAGTAGCCACCCTTAACGCGTGTGCGGTAGCCACGGTTTGGTGTTCCATCAGGATCTGCGACGATGCCTGTGTTCCATGCACCTTCATATGAATCGATGTGGTGGTAAGCCTCGTTGATGCCAGTCTTAAAGCGGATTGCATCGAAGATGTAGAACTCAGCCTCTGGCGCGAAGAATGCCTGATCTGCAATTCCTGTTGACTTCAAGAACTCAACTGCCTTTGCCACAACGCCGCGTGGGTCGCGTGAGTAAGGAGTGTCATCTGATGGATTGTGAACAGAGAAGATAATGACGAGAGTCTTCTCGAGACGGAATGGATCGATATATGCAGATGATGGAACTGGAAGGAGCTTCATATCTGATTCATGGATTGACTGGAATCCACGGATTGAAGAACCGTCGAACATGAGACCATCTGTAAAGACTGCTTCATCGAATGATTCAACTGGAACGTTGAAGTGGTGCTGAATACCAGGAAGGTCTGTGAAGCGAACATCAATAAGCTTGACGTCTTCCTTCTTGATATAGGCAAAGATCTCGCTTGAGTTCTTAAACATAAGTGGGACTCCCAATAAGTCGCGCAAAAGTTTGCG
>JBDLWK010000098.1:0-3972 GCA_039804335.1 Actinomycetota bacterium | reverse complement strand
CTCGAGCTCGCCCATGATCTTCACTACTCAGAGATTGATGCGCTCTATAGCGCCGTCGGCGATGGTCATGTTTCTGCCGCCTCTGTAATCGAGAAGTTGATTGCATCGATGGGATCAGAGGATTCCCATCCAGTTCCATCAGTTGAAAATATCCCAACTGATAATCAAGTTGCCAAGAGGACCTCAAGTGCAATCAAAGTTGAGGGCGTCGATGATGTCTTGGTAAAGCTCGCACGCTGTTGCACCCCTGTTCCGGGTGACACAATCATGGGCTTTATTACAAAGGGTTCAGGTATCTCGGTGCATAGAGATGATTGTCGTAACGCATCAGATTTAGTAGAGCACCAGGGGGAGCGAGTTGTCGGAGTCAGCTGGCTTGCCGGAGCTGCCAGCGTCTTTCTGGTCAATATTCAGATTGAAGCACTCGATCGCGCGCGCTTACTCGCAGATGTCACTCGCACCCTTTCAGAGCAGCATGTAAATATCTTGAGCGCAGCTGTTAGCACTTCGAAGGACCGTGTAGCTATCTCGAAATTTACTTTCGAAATGGCAGATGCGAAGCACCTAGATTCTGTCTTAGCTGCAGTACGTAACGTCGAGGGTGTCTACGACGTATATAGAACGTAAGTTAAGGCTTAGCTGAGTTTACTTAAACTCAGCGAGCGACTTCTCGGCTTCTGCGAGCCAGACTTTACGAGCTGCAGCTGATTCGAGAGCTTCTTTCGCCTTCTTAGCATTTCCAGCGGCCTCTGCCTTAGCAGCTGCCTTCTCGTAATTCGCAATTGATTCAGAGAGCTGAGCAACTACATCTGCGGCGCGTGCCTTTGCAGCTGGGTCGCTCTTGCGCCAGATCTCAGCCTCAGCGCTCTTAATAGCCTCTTCAACCACAGCTACTCGCGCATCAAGGGCGGCTCGCTTATCGCGGTTGGTGATGCCAATCTTGCTCCACTCATTCATGAGCTCACGGAAGGCAGCCTTTGCGACCTTTACATCTGTAAATGGCAGGAGCGCCTCGATCTTTGGTAGCAACTCCTCGCGCTTAATAAGGTTGGCAGCCATGCTGACCTCGCGCTTTTCGAGATCTGCGCCCTTAGCGGCGAAGAATTGATCCTGTGCAGCCTTAAATCGGTTCCATAACTTTGTATCGTCGTTCTTCTTGCCACGACCAGCAGCCTTCCACTGATCCATGAGCACCTTGAAGCGACGTGCTGTTGCAACCCAATCGGTGCTTGTCGCGAGCTTCTCAGCCTCCTGCACAATTGCTTCCTTTGCAGTAGAGACAACCGAAGAGGCCGCTTCGAGTTGAGCGAAGTGGGCGCGACGACGCTTATCAAATTTATTTCGTGATGCAGAGAATCGCTTCCAGAACTCTCCATCAACTTTCTTATCTAGGCGTGGTGCTGCCTTCCACTCATCAAGTAGGACCTTCAAGCGATCGCCAGTTGCCTTCCAAGATTCGGAGAGAGCTAGTGACTCTGCCTCAGCAACAATCTTCTCTTTCTCAACGAGGATCTGCGCACGGCGCTCAGCCTTAGCAGCGCTCTCTTGAGCTTTCTTAGCCTCATACGCTTCACGATGGCCCTCGATAAGAGGTTCAATCTGTTCTACCGATGCTGCAAGGGCGGCGAGATCGCCAACACCATTGAGCTCAGAGACTTGCTGACGCAACTTCTTCACCGCTTCATAAGCATCCTGTGGAACTACTGCACCACTCTTTACGCGAGCCGCAGTAAGTGCAACTTCAGATGCAAGCGCTTCAAATTTGCGAACGAAGTAGGCAAGCGCTTCTTCTGCGCTCTTTCCTGGGTATGAACCGACCGCCTTTTCGCCCTGTGGAGTACGCACATAGACCGTGCCATCTTCAGCTACTCGACCAAATTGAGCAGGATCTCCGATAAGTGCAGAGGCTGCACTTACATTTGCCTTTGCTACATTTGCAATCTCGGTTGGGTTATGTGACTCAGTCATGGCGGTCCCTTTCAGCGCGTTGGCCATTGTGGCCTTCGTTATCAGCAGTTGTTAAGGGGAAAAGGTACCCTGTACCGCCTCACGCAGTAAATCGCAGGCGTAGATCAGGGGAGTCCACCATGCTTGTACGCTCATTTGTCGCCCCCATGTTTGCAACCAATTGCTGGATCATCGCCGCCGAGCCAGGAGGCGAGTGCATCATCGTTGACCCAGGAATGACCGATATCTCTGCCGAGGTCGAACTTATAGTTTCAGAGGAGGGCTTTAAACCGGTCGCCGCTCTATTAACACATGGCCATCTCGACCACACCTTCTCTGTAAAGCCACTTGCAGATGGTTATGACATTCCTGCCTATATTCACTCAGAGGATCGTAGATTCATTGCAGATCCTGCATCCATTCATGGACCGCAATTTGTAGATCAATTAAGAGGGATGAGCTTCGCCGAACCGGTGAAAGTCGAAAATCTCAAAGATGGTTCGCTCCTTGAATTTCTGGGGATGAAGATCAGAGCAATCCATGCACCAGGTCATACCCGGGGCTCCCTCATGTTTCTTATCAATGATGAAACGCTGTTAAGTGGAGATGTTCTCTTTGCAGGTTCAATCGGTCGCACTGACCTTCCTACTGGCAGCTCTTCAGATATGCGAAATACATTATCGAAGAAAGTTTTGACCCTTGATGATGGAATCCGAGTCCTGCCAGGACATGGTGACGAGACAACCATTAAATATGAACGCAAAACCAACCCATATCTGAAAGAATTAGGGTAACGAAGGGTTGTCCATGAAATTTGAGAAAATCGCCGCTCCTAAGGGCGTGCGGGAATATCTACCGCCTGAGTCCCAGGCTTTTGAATGGGTTCGCGAGCAGTTGATATCTCCAGCAAAGCGAGCTGGCTATCAATTAATGGAACTTCCAGTTTTTGAAGATACATCTCTCTTCAATCGCGGTGTGGGCGAATCTACCGATGTCGTTTCTAAGGAGATGTACACCTTTGAAGATCGCGGTGGTCGTTCTATCACTCTAAGGCCAGAAGGCACTGCCGGAGTCATGCGTGCTGTGATCGAATCAAATCTCGATCGTGGACAACTGCCTGTGAAGGCTTGGTACTCGGGACAATTCTTCCGCGCCGAACGTCCGCAAGCCGGTCGTTATCGCCAGTTCTATCAGGTTGGAATTGAAGCTATTGGAATCGACGACCCAGCGCTCGATGCCGAGGTGATTGCAATAGCCGATCAGGGCTTTAAGAATCTTGGCTTGAAGAACTATCGCCTTGAAATCACTTCACTTGGTGATGCTCAATCACGTGCAGCTCATCGCATCGACTTAATGAATTTCATCAACGCACTTGATTTAGATGAAGCAACCCGTGCCCGCGCTGAACTCAATCCACTTCGCCTCTTCGACGATAAGCGTCCTGAGATTAAGAGCGCAATGGATTCTGCCCCTATCTTGATGGATTACTTGAGCGATTATTCTCGTAACCATTTCGAAAAGGTAAAGGAGTACCTCACTGATTTAGGTGTTGCATTTGTAGTCAATAAGCGGATGGTGAGAGGTCTTGATTATTACACCGGCACGACCTTCGAGTTTGTCCATGAAGATCTCGGTGCCCAGAGCGGCATTGGCGGCGGCGGTCGCTATGACGGTTTGATGGAGGTTCTCGGTGGGCAGGCGCTCTCCGGAATCGGCTTCGGTCTTGGAGTAGATAGAGCGCTCCTTGCATCAATTGCTGAGAACACACTTCCGGTACAGAGCTTCACCTCTGATCTCTTCATTATTCCTATGGGCGAAGAGTTCAAGGGCTATGCGCTCAAAGTTGCCGCCGCGACCCGCGAGAGCGGCTTCTCGGTGGAGGTCGCATTTGGAGACCGCTCGCTCAAGGGGGCGATGAAGGCGGCCGATAAGAGCGGTGCTCGCTTTGTGGCCGTGATAGGTGAGAGCGAGCGGGAGAGCGGGAGCGTCGAGCTCAAGCGCATGAGCGATGGAACTTCAATCTCC
>JBDLWK010000097.1:0-4017 GCA_039804335.1 Actinomycetota bacterium | reverse complement strand
GACCGGAGGTGGTCCGACAAATGTCTTAGAGGGCCAGACCGCCGGCGCGACCGATATCTTGATTACATACACATATAAGACCGCCTTTGGTTCACAAGAACAGAATCTTGGATTGGCATCTGCGATTTCGATGGTGATCTTCTTCATCGTAGGAAGTATCTCTCTCTGGTCGCTGCGACGTTCTAAAGTTTTGGAGACAATGTAATGGCAAGAACTTCACTAAAGTCAGCGAAGATTGGCTCTCATATCTTTATCTGGGCTCTTATTCTCTTCACCTTGTTCCCAATTTATGTCGTCATCACAAGCTCATTTAATCCAACGGGCTCTCTCGCGACATCGTCGTTGGTCCCTCAGATCTGGAGCCTTGAGAATTACAAAGTTCTCTTCAATAACCCAGCTGTCCCATATTTAACATGGGTAAAGAACTCAGTTATTTTGGCAGTCGCTAATGCAATCATCTCGGTCTTTGTCGGCACTGCCTCGGCATTTGCATTTAGCCGTATGCGTTTTAAGGGTCGCAAGTTAGGTCTTCAAGCACTTCTTCTCGTGCAGGTCTTCCCTTCATTCCTGGCGCTGGCTGCAATCTATGTAATGATGGAGCGCGTCTACACAGTATTCCCAGCGATTGGCCTCGGTTCCCTCGGTGGCCTGCTCTTGATCTATCTCGGTGGATCGATGGGTGTAAATGCTTGGTTGCTCAAGGGCTATATCGACACGATTCCACTAGAGCTTGATGAAGCCGCACGTATCGATGGCGCTAGTTCGTTCCAGGTCTTCTGGATCATCTTCTTTCCACTCGCAGCTCCAGTACTAGCTGTAACAGCACTCCTCTCTTTTATCGGAACCTTCAATGAGTTCGTTCTCGCCTCTCTCTTCTTACAAGATGTTGAGAGTCGTACCGTTGCAGTTGGCCTCCAACAATTTGTGGGACAGCAATTCGGTCAGAACTGGGGACCATTCGCGGCAGGATCACTCCTTGCTGCTATTCCACTAGTCATTCTCTTCTTGTCACTACAACGCTTCATCATCGGTGGTCTCACACAGGGTGCGACCAAGGGTTAAACCTGGAGGTCTCTACCGTGCTGCTAATTCCCCATCATGATGGAAGCGAGCTCTACGTAAGCAATAGCGCACCAATAATCGGCGAGACCGTTGAGTTAAAACTTCGGGTACCGAAAAAGTTTAAAGTCGATGAAGTACACATCCGCTTCTTCCATGATGGCGAACCGCGCACACGTAAAGCAAAGTTGGCAAAGCGCGGATCAGTTGAAAATTGGTGGAAGGTCAACGTTGAGGTAATTAACTCAACACTTCACTATCGCTTTATGTTGATCCACAAGGGTAATTACTCCTGGTTCAATGGAGTCGGACTCTTTAACCACGATGTCACCGATCGCGAAGATTTCCAGATTGTGGCGAGGCCCGCTTATCCTCACTGGATTCAGAGCGCTGTCTTCTACCAAATTTTCCCTGATCGATTTGCCTCTTCCGGTATTGCAAGAGAGTTGCCTGAATGGGCAGTACCTCGCAAATGGAGCGACCTGCCAAAGGGGAGAGATAAGAAGACCGGACAAGAGTTCTATGGCGGAGATTTCCCTGGAATAACATCAAAGTTAGATTACCTAGAAGATCTCGGCGTCAATTCAATCTACTTCACCCCAGCATTCCCATCACGAAGTAACCATCGATATGACGCAACTAGCTTTGATGAGATTGATCCACTTCTCGGTGGCGATAAGAGTTTTATTGAATTCTCAGAGGCAGCTCATAAGGCGGGCTTTCGCATCATGGGCGACCTCACGACCAATCACTGCGGTGTAGGTCATCGCTGGATTCAAAAAGCGTTGGCAGATGAGAAATCGGAAGAGCGTGAATTCTTCTATTGGGATTCAAAGATTAAGCACGGCTATGAAGGATGGTGGGGTTTGGCAAGCCTGCCTAAACTCAACTACAACTCCCAGAAGCTACGTAGTTTGATGTTCGATGGCGAAGATTCTGTCGTTCGAAAGTGGCTCCGTAAGCCATTCTCAGTCGATGGTTGGCGTATCGATGTTGGAAATATGACAGGCATCTACCTCGATCAAAACCTCAATCAAGAGGTCTCTCGTGGAATCCGTAGCGCGATGGATGAAACCAACCCAGATGCGTGGCTAGTTGCAGAGAATGCAGATCACTCACCATCAGATCTCGATGGTTTCGGCTGGCATGGAACGATGAATTACAACGGCTTTGCCCGGCCGCTTGTTAACTGGTTTAACGTGCCTAGTAAGAAGTTAGGCAACTTCTCAGGTCTTCCCGGCGTCAACCCACGGTTTGATGGAGTTGGAACCGTCTCGATGATGCGGACATTTGCAGCTGGTATCCCTTGGCGATCACTCGTCGCAAGTATGGTCCTCCTTGATTCACATGACACAGCACGATTTAGAACAGTTGTTGCCAATAATGAGCAGGCACACCTCTCTGCTGCGACCCTGCTCTTTACCTATCCAGGAGTCCCTTCAATCTTTGCTGGGGATGAGTTAGGAATCGAAGGTGCATGGGGCGAAGATTCTCGTCGCACAATTGATTGGGATCGCCCTGAGAGTTGGAATGAGAATTTACATACTGGATTTAAGAAACTTATCTCCGTTAGAAAGAGCCAAGATGCACTGATTAACGGTGGCCTTCGTTGGATCTATGTCGCTGAAGATTCTTTCGCATATATTCGTGAATCTAAGAAAGAAGCCATTCTGGTCTTCGCATCACGAGGTGCTACCAAGGCAAAATTAGATCTCTCTCCGTATGGATTTAAAATCTCTAAGACCCTCTTTGGTGATGAGAAGAAGAGCGCTAAGTTTGCAATTAATTCAAAGGTGGCGACTTCTGGAATTTGGATTTTGAAGTGAAGAGAAATCCCGTCGCGCTAGCTCTTGCAACAACCATCTTTGCAACTTCGATTTCAGGAGTCAGCGCCGCTGAGAATTATGCCTCGCTCTTTCAGCCGGTAGCTCGCGGCGATCAGAGCAGAGAGTCAACCTACTTTGTGATGACAGATCGTTTTTATGATGGCGATCCATCTAACAACGGTGATGGATTTGATCCCACCGATATCGGTTATTGGCATGGTGGAGATTTCAAAGGGCTCACTCAAAAACTGCCCTATATAGCTGATATGGGCGTTACCTCTATCTGGATCACACCGCCATTTAAGCAGCAGTCAATTCAGGGAAACTCATCTGCTTATCACGGTTACTGGGCGCTCGACTTTATGACTGTTGATCCTCACCTCGGTACTGAGCAGGAGTTTAAAGATCTCATTGCGAGAGCCCATTCGATGGGTCTGAAAATTATTGTTGATGTCGTCGCAAATCACACAGCTGATGTCATCCAGTACGAGAATGGAAAAGCATTCATTCCGGCAGGTAAAGAGAAGATCAAGAACCCTGCCTTCCTCAATAATCTCAATAATTACCATAACAAAGGAGACTCGACCTTTGAGGGCGAATCCTCGCTCTTGGGCGATTTCTTTGGTCTTGATGATTTAGCGACTGAGAAACCTGAAGTAGTTAAAGGTTTTATTGATATCTGGAGCTATTGGATTAAGAATTACGATATCGATGGAATGCGCATCGATACCTTCAAACATGTCAATCCCGAGTTCTGGAAATCTGTTATTCCTGCAATCCAGAAGGCAGCGGCTGCTTCTGGCAAGAAAACTTTTCCAATTTTCGGAGAGGTTGCCGATGGCAGCCCTCAGACTCTCTCTACATATGTTGCCGGAGGGCAAGTACCTTCAGTCCTCGACTTTGGTTTCAATGAACAAGTAACTAAGTATGTTGCGAGTTTTGGATCTTCTGATCGACTTGTAAAACTCTTCAATGCTGATGACCTATATACAACTCAGAAGACAAGTGCCTACGGTTTAGCTACCTTCCTTGGCAATCACGATATGGGTCGCCTTGGGAATGCGATTCTTCGAAATTCAGTAGATAAAGAAGATGCCCTTAAGAAATCAATCATCGCCCAATCGATGTTGCT
>JBDLWK010000096.1:0-4193 GCA_039804335.1 Actinomycetota bacterium | reverse complement strand
ACCCATTGAAACTGGACGTTGTTCTTCTCCGACAAAGCCATGGCCTGACATTGTGTAAACAAGTGCGTTGTAATCCTTGCGCCATGGAAGGCGAAGTTCGGCACCAGGTGCAACAGTTGCATGAAGCAAAGTGATTGGAGTCTGTGTGCTTCCAGGACCGAAGTAGAAGTGCAACATCATTTGCGCGTACATCTTGATATGCCGGAGGCGACCACTTCTTTGCTGCAGGAAGATTGACCCAGAGTTGGAAGCCGTGGAATAAACCACCCGACATCACCAATGACTCTGGCGGAGTTTCAATATGGAGAATTCCTCCACCTGCTGTCATCCATTGTGTGTCTCCGTTAGAAATCGTTCCGCCGCCACCATTTGAATCTTGGTGATCGAAGATGCCATCAATAATGTATGTAACAGTTTCAAAGCCACGGTGCGGGTGCCAAGGTGTTCCCTTTGGTTCACCTGGCGCATATTCAACTTCACCCATTTGATCGAGGTGAATAAATGGATCGAGCTCTTGTAAATCAACGCCTGCAAATGCGCGGCGGACAGGGAAGCCTTCACCTTCATAACCTTGCGGAGCAGTTGTAATGCTCTTGACAGAGCGCGCACGTAGATTCGCTCCAGCGCTGATACGTGGAAGAACGGTGATATCGCTGACGGTTACTGCAGGCATTGTGAGCTCCTTTGACTTATCCGAAGTTTAGTTGAACTTTCAACTACCTACAACTCGTAGCAAACCCTTTTTATTCCATCAACAGAAGGTATTCCTCACAGAGTTGTTATAGATTTTGTGTACTTTTTGCAAGGAAAGTTGCTCACAATTGTCGGTGGCGCCCCCGAATATCTCTCACATGAGCTCAGCATTCATCCTTCGAGATAGCGGTACCAGCGCTCTCAAAACGGAGGGCGAAGCCGTTACCACCCAGAGTGGCGAACTCTCGCTTGCGCAGAAGGTCGTCGAACTACTCCACTCCACGCCATCCGCGCTCGTTCTTGCTGAGCTGGCGGCAATCGACCCCAATACCCTGCCTCGCCCGGCTCGCATCGATTACCTCACCGCGATAGAGAGGCAAGATTCGTGGATACAGGCGCTTATGCACCGAGCAGTAATTGCAGTCGCTGGCCGAGAATCGACTCCGGGTGATGATCCAATTTACAAGGTTGATGATTCAGAGCGCGAAGATATCTCCACCGCGCTACGCCTCTCACCAACCGGCGCTCAGATAAAGATAGATATTGCAAGAGCGCTGACTAACCACCTCCCAAATACTTGTTCAGCGTTAGCACTTGGAGAAATCTCTGCCGCTCATGCAAATGCCATTGCACGTGAAACCTCATCTGCTCTCAATCGAGGTCTTCCCGAATCTGTCATCTTCGAGATCGAGAATCGGGCAATCTCATATGCCGAGTTCCATACGCCATCACAGGTAGGAAATCTCGTACGAAAAGTGATTGCTCAGCGCAGGCCTGAAGAGTTTGAAGATTCTGTCGCAAGTGCACATGAAATGCGGCGCGTAACGTCATTCGACGAGCCAGATGGAATGGCAACAATCATCGCGCTCTTACCTGCACATGAAGCAAAGATTGTGATGAGCGCTCTCGAGGCATTTATCCTTCGCAGTGAAATCACATGTAGTGAATGCGATAAGAGCACGGGCTGTGCTCACATCGCCTCAGATGATCGTTCAAAAGATATGAAGCGGGCCGATGCTCTCGCTGCGATTGCATCTCAATTCCTCGCCTCCACAGTTGATGAGGTCACGCCTCATCGACGGCCATTGACTGTGAATGTCACAATTGATTTGCCTACGCTGATGGGTCTCGCCGAGAATCCTGGTGAACTTGCAGGATACGGCCCAATCCCTGCTTCGGTGGCTCGAGAAATCGCATCCGATGCTCGCTGGAAGAGATTTATTACCGAGCCCGTGACCGGAAATCTCCTCGACTTTGGAAGAGAAAGTTATGAACCTCCGCAAGCGCTCAAGGATTTCTTGATTGCACGAGATCGAACTTGCAGATTTCCAGGTTGTAGACGCTCGGCAATTCTCTCTGATTTAGATCACGCCAAAAGTTGGGAGTCAGGTGGCAGAACCTCGGCCGAGAATCTCGGCTCTCTCTGCCGCCGCCACCATAAAATGAAGACTCATTACGGATGGCAGCTCGAGAGTTTTCCTGATGGTTCATGTAGATGGCTCTCCCCCGCTGGAAAGGAATTCTTCACCCCTGCTCGCGCAGTATCCGAACCGATTTAGCGCAGGTAAAGGCCGATATAGAATGGCCACGTGAACAAGCATGCGCCGAAGATTCCTAAGGTAATCCTGTATTACGGATTCACCCCGCTGGAAGACCCTGCCGCTATTCAGCTCTGGCAGAAGCAGCTCTGCGAGAGCCTTGGCCTTAAGGGGCGCATCATCATCTCAAAGCACGGCATCAACGGAACAGTTGGTGGCGATATGGCTGCGGTTAAAAAGTACGTCAAGATGACCCGCCAATATCAAGGTTTTAAGAAGATTACCTTCAAATGGTCTAATGGAACTGGAAACGATTTTCCTCATCTACAGGTGCGTGTTCGTAAAGAACTAGTTGGTTTCGGTAACCCTGATGTGATCAAGGTTGATGAGACAGGTGTTATCAACGGCGGAAAGCATCTACGTCCTGCGCAAGTTGATGCACTCGTTAAAGAGCGCGGCGATGATGTCATTTTCTTTGACGGCCGAAATGCCTATGAGGCTGAGATTGGTAAGTTTAAGAATGCAATCATCCCTGATGTGCAGACATCACATGAGTTCATCGCGGAGATTAAGAGCGGCAAATACGACAACATCAAAGATAAGCCAATCGTTACCTACTGCACCGGCGGCATCCGCTGCGAGATTCTCTCTGCGATTATGGTCGATAACGGATTTAAAGAGGTCTATCAGATCGACGGTGGCATCGTTAAGTACGGCGAAAAGTTTGGCGATGATTCTCTATGGGAAGGATCGCTCTATATCTTTGATGACCGAATGGTGCAAGATTTCTCAGATAAGACGAAGGTCATCGGAGAATGTGTTCACTGCAATGGTCCAACGAAGTTATTCCGAAACTGCAGCTCTGAAACCTGCCATCAGTTGATCTTGCTCTGCGATTCGTGTGCTCAACTGCCAAGCACCACAACCTGCAATCACACTGTCAATCGCAAGCGCCGTGACCGCGAATTTGTTGGCTAGGTCAAGCGCTCGTGATTAACTGGCCAGTCGAACAACCGACGCTGACTCATGGTGAAATAACCTTACGTCCTTTGAAAGAGGCGGATATCGACCCAATTTTTCAGGCCTGCCAAGATCCAACAATCACTGCGTTTACCCGCGTCCCCCATCCATATGAGCGTTCTATGGCAGAGGATTTTGTTCGCGAATCAGATACGACTTATCGGAATCATCATTCGATCTCATTTGCAATTGAGTTCGAAGGCAACTTTGTTGGCACCATTGGATTGCACTCGCTTTCACTCGGTGATCACACCAGTGAGGTCGGGTACTGGATGGATCCCAATTTTCGAGCGAAGGGAATCTGTACTCAAGCGCTCAAAGTTCTCAGTGATTTCGCACTCAAGGTAATGGGCTTTCGCCGTCTTGAGGCCTACGCGAATTTCGATAATGTGGCTTCTCAAAGAGTAATGGAACGTGCGGGATACCAGCGTGATGCCCTTCTGAAAAACGCTGCAACCAATCGCGTGGGAGAACAATTCGATATGGCCCTATATTCAATGACTAGTAACTGAAGGAGAGATATGGAATCACTTGCAACGCTCATTCTGGTCATGTTCACAATTCTGATGCTTTCGGGTCCCATCAATATTGGCCTAACAAATCGACGCATTCAAGAACTTTGCACCAAACGACGTGGCCTCACCGCTATCCGCCGACTGGTGATGCTCGGCGTGGGTGTAGTTGGAATATTTATCGCCATCAACTTTATGTATGAGACGACTCCCCTAGGGCCAAAACTCTTCTCACTTATTGCAATCGGTGGAAATATTTACGCACTCAATCGCGAGATTAAGTTCAGCAAGAGTAAATGAAAAACCGCCACCTTTACTAGTGGCGGTTTTGGTGGAGGTGCCGGGAATCGAACCCGGGTCCTTCAGAGCTCAAACAGGGCTTCTACGTGTGTAGTGTTATTTGCGTTTTCTCAGTCCTGAATCTCTCAAA
>JBDLWK010000095.1:0-4095 GCA_039804335.1 Actinomycetota bacterium | reverse complement strand
AAGGCATATGACGCATACGATGCTACAAAACATGCGCCAGTCAGTATCACTAAGAAGTTATGACAATAGAAGTTACAAATCGCTCAGGTGTTGCTGCCCCTGAGCGTGAGATTGAATCTCTGCTCACATTCGGCATCTCATATATGGATCTCCACCCTGAGTGCGAACTATCTGTGACCTTTGTCGACGATAAAGAGATGGAAGAGCTTCATATCAAGTGGATGGATGAGCCAGGGACCACAGATGTCCTCTCATTTCCGATGGATATGCCTGAGGGAAAGAACGATCCAGTAATGCTCGGAGATATTGTGATTGACCCGATCGTTGCTAAGAATCAGGCAGCAACAGCTGGTCACAGTACCGAGCACGAGATTTACATCCTCGCCGCACATGGATTACTTCATATCTTGGGATATGACCATGCGGATAAGGATGAAGAGAAGGTTATGTTTGACCTACAAGAGACAATCGTAAAGAAATGGGAAGCAAACAAGTGAATTCGATATTAAAGAAGTTATCTTCTTCGCTCGTCTTTCTCTATGACCAAGGGCTTAAGCGCGGCTTTATTGAGGTCGATCCAAAGCACCTGGGGGATAACGATTTCGAACTTGGCGACACTCTGGTCCGTGAGCTCATGGTTCCTCGCACAGAGATGGTCTGGGTCGAGCGCGATAAGAAGCTCCGTCAAGGCTTATCACTTGCACTCCGCTCTGGATATTCACGTATTCCAGTAGCTGGCGATGACCTCGATGACATTATCGGAATCGCCTATGTCAAAGATTTAGCAAAGCGCGCATTAGATCACCACGAGGCTGAGACAACCGAAAAGGTTGAGCAGCATATGCGCCCACCTGTCTTTGTTCCAGAGAATAAGGAAGCGGCAGAGCTATTGCGCGATATGCAGCGCAACCAGATTCACCTTGCGATTGTTGTTGACGAATACGGCGGAACCGCTGGCATCATCACCATTGAAGATATCATCGAAGAGATTGTTGGCGAGATTGCCGATGAGTATGACGATGGCGTCGAAAGTTTCGCTTGGCTATCCGAGAACAAGGCGCGAGCGAAGGCATCACTTCATATCGAAGATCTTGCAGAAGAACTAAAGATCACGATTAACGATGAAGATTACGATGGCATCGATACTGTGGGCGGTTTAATGGCTCAGATTCTCGGCCGCGTTCCAATTGCAGGAAGCACTGTGACAATTGAAGGTTGGTCAATCACCTCAGAGCGTCCAGTGGGTCGCCGTCGTAGAATTAGCTCTGTCATCATCGAACGTGTTGAAGAGGTTGAAGCAGATCATGAATAATCCTGAAGATACAAAGCTTGTTACCCTCGCAACAAATACCTTGGTCCGAAGCGGCGCAGCTCAGGCTGCCGCGCTTCGTGATTCAACAGGTCGCACCTATGTTGCAATCAACGTTGCATCACCCTCCCTTAATCTCGATGCCTTCGAAGCAGTTCTCACTGTTGCTCTCGCATCTGGAATTACCGGGATCGAGAGCGTTGTCGCTGCCGGAGTGCAGCCAAGTAATGTGAAGGCGATTAAGGATTTTGCGCCTACCGCTACAGTCTTTTACATCAGCGCCGACGGGCAAGCAGCCACTCTTTAACCGTTAAGATAGGCGCATGCGTGTCGTTCGATTCTCTCCGCTGCCTGATGCAGGCCTGGGTTCCGACCCTTTATACGGAATCCTCGAGGAAGATAACTCAATTACCGTTATCACCGGAGATCCGATCTATCAGGGGATTCAGAAGACCGCAGCCAAGCTTGAACTCACCAAGGTCCGACTTCTTGCACCAGTTATCCCGCGCAGCAAGATCGTTGCTATCGGCAAGAACTATGCCGATCACGCAGCTGAGATGGGCGGGGTCGTGCCGGATGAACCAATTATCTTTATCAAGCCAAATACAACTGTGGCAGGACCTGGCGACACCATCGTCTGGCCGCAGATGGCGCCATCGATTGATTATGAGGCAGAGCTTGCCATCGTTATCGGTCGCGTCTGCAAGGAAGTTCCAGTCGAGCGCGTCAATGATGTGATCTTCGGTTACACCCTCGCCAATGATGTGACATCGCGTGAACTTCAGAAGAAGGATGGCCAGTGGACTCGCGCAAAGGGTTTTGACACCTTCTGCCCGCTAGGTCCTTGGATTGAAACTGAGTTTGTTCCTGGCAATCAGCGCATCACGACGACCGTCAACGGCGAGATCAAGCAAGATGCCCACTTAAGTGACATGATCTTTAAAGTGCCTGAGATTATTAATTTTGTCTCGAGCGTCATGACTTTGTTGCCTGGCGATGTCATCATTACTGGCACGCCAGCTGGAATCGGTCCGATGCCAGAGAAATCAACTGTTGCTGTATCCATCGAAGGCCTTGGCCAACTAACAAATAAGGTGAGTGCTCGTCCATGATGTCAGCTAATTCAGGTAAAAAAGTAAAGGTTCGCTTTGCTCCATCTCCAACTGGTGATCTCCATGTTGGAAATATTCGCACCGCGCTCTTCGACTGGGCCTTTGCTCGCCATACAGGCGGCACATTCTTATTCCGTATCGAAGATACCGATACAACTCGCGTTACACCTGAATACATTCAGGCAGCTATCGATACCTTAAAGTGGCTCGGACTCACATGGGATGAGGGACCAGAGGTAGGTGGCCCAAATGGTCCTTACCTACAATCACAACGTCTCGATATCTATGCCACATGGGCGCAGAAGTTCCTTGATCAAGGCGATGCCTATCACTGCTACTGCTCACCGGAAGAGCTAGAGGCAGTGCGTGAAGCACAGCGCGCAGCAAATGTTGCCCCTGGCTATAACGGCCATTGCCGTGATTTAACTGCAGATCAGATCGCTGCATATAAGGCGCAAGGACGCGAAGCTGTTGTCCGCATGCGTATGCCAGAAGGCACAACAACATTTACCGATGCGATCCGTGGCGACGTTACATTCGACCATAAATTTGTTCCAGATTTCGTGCTCGTTCGCGCAGATGGTTCACCGCTCTACACCTTGGCTGTTGCTGTCGATGATATTTTGATGGAGGTCACTCACGTTTTACGTGGAGAAGATCTCTTATCTTCAACACCTCGTCAGATCCGCGTCTATCAAGCAATGGGCGTTAAGTTAGAAGATTACCCAACCTTTGCCCACCTTCCATTTGTGATGGGTCAAGATAATGCCAAGCTATCAAAGCGCAATGGTGAAGTATCAATCGCTTGGTATCGCGAGCAGGGTTACCTGCCCGAGGCAATCTGTAATTACCTCGCACTTCTTGGCTGGTCTCCTGGAGATGACCGCGAGAATGTGACTATGCAAGAGCTCACCGAACTCTTTACGGTCGAGAAGGTTCACTCTTCACCTGCACGCTTTGATATGAAGAAACTCGAAGCGATCAATGGTGACAAGATCCGTGCATTAACTCTTGATGATTTTCTCTCATGGTCACTTCCATTCCTTACCAAGGCCGGAGTAATCACAGGTACCGATAGTGAAATCGAACTAGTAAAGAAAGCGCTTCCGATTATTCAAGAGCGTCTCGTTAAGCTCGATGAAGTTCCTGGGCTATTGAAGTTCCTCTTCGTTAAAGAATTTTCAGTCGATCCGGAAGCGGTAGCGAAGATTTCTGATGATGGATCAAAGGAAGTTCTCAAGCGATCACTTCAGGTGCTCGAGCCGCTAGCTTCATGGGATCACGCATCGATCGAGGCCGCGCTACGTGCAGCCTTGATTGAAGAGATGGGCCTCAAGCCACGTATTGCATTTACCGCCCTACGCATTGCGACCACCGGCAGCACCATCTCACCACCGCTCTTTGAGTCGATGGAGCTATTGGGCCAAAGCACCTCTATTTCACGTATTTCAGCGGCCCTTCAGCTCTAGCCCCTCGTGGCAAGAGCACCCTTGCGGGTCAGGTAAACTTTGCCCTCGCTCTTGGTTCAAAAGGCTTGCCGATTGAACTTGAGGGTGCTCTTAGTTCAAAAGGCTTGCCGATTGAACTTGAGGGAATTGGGGTATGGGGTAATTGGCAGCCCTGCTGATTCTGGTTCAGTAAGTCTAGGTTCGAGTCCTGGTACCCCAGCGCAGT
>JBDLWK010000094.1:0-4110 GCA_039804335.1 Actinomycetota bacterium | reverse complement strand
ATATTTCCATGCTTACGCGCAGGCAGGATATCGCGCTTGGTCTTTAAGGTACGGAAAGCCTTTGTGATGTATTGACGTGACTCTTCTGGCTCAATCACGCTATCGATTGTTCCGCGCTCTGCAGCTAAGTATGGATTCGAGAACTTCTCGGTGTAATCATCAACTAGCGCCTTCCGAGTTGCATCAACATCTTGAGATTCGGCAATCTCCTTACGATGCAAGATATTTACCGCACCTTGCGCGCCCATCACAGCAATCTCTGCACTAGGCCAGGCGAAGTTAATGTCGCTACCGAGATACTTCGATCCCATCACAATAAATGCACCGCCGTAAGCCTTGCGGGTAATGAGAGTAACGAGCGGAACAGATGCCTCTGCATATGCATAGAGCAACTTCGCACCGCGGCGGATGATTCCATTCCACTCCTGCTCTGTGCCAGGCATAAATCCAGGTACATCAACGAGGGTGAGGATAGGTATATTGAAAGCATCGCAGAAGCGAAGGAAGCGAGCCGCCTTCTCAGATGAATTAATGTCGAGTGTTCCAGCGAGCTGCGAAGGCTGGTTTGCAATGATTCCGACCGATTGACCTTCGATGCGTGAAAATCCAACGACAATATTCTGTGCATAGAGAGAGTGGACCTCGAGGAATTCACCTTCATCTACTAGCGCTTGAATTAACACCTTCATGTCATATGGCTGATTTGGGCTATCTGGAATCAAGGTGTTGAGCGCAGTATCGGATTGCTTCTTTTCAAGCGTCTCAGTTGGAGGAAGCACTGGAGATCCATCCATATTATTTGATGGCAGATAGGACAAGAGCGCCTTCACATAATCGATGGCATCGGCTTCAGAATCTGCCATGTAATGAGCATTTCCAGATTTAGTGTTGTGGGTGAATGCGCCACCGAGTTCTTCCATGCCCACATCTTCACCGGTAACAGTTTTGATGACATCAGGACCAGTAATAAACATATTTGAAGTCTCCTTCACCATCACGGTGAAGTCAGTCAGGGCTGGCGAGTAGGCAGATCCACCAGCACATGGGCCGAGGATTAAAGAGATCTGCGGAATTACACCTGAGGAGCGAGTATTGAGGCGGAAGATCTTGCCGTAACCATTGAGGGAGGCAACGCCCTCTTGAATGCGTGCCCCACCAGAATCATTAATTCCGATAAGAGGAATACCTGACTTCAAGGCAAAGTCAGCGATCTTTACGATCTTCTCGGCATGAACCTCTCCGAGGGAGCCACCAAAGACTGTGAAATCTTGGGAATAGAGGGCAATTGGTCGCCCATCAACAGTTGCTGTTCCGATCACGACGCCATCACCATAAGGACGGTTCTCTTCCATCCCAAAACCATGAGCACGGTGACGAGCGAACTCATCAATTTCTGTAAATGAATCTGGATCGACCAGCATTTCAATCCGCTCGCGAGCTGTCTTCTTGCCCTTGGCATGTTGCTTCTCTACCGCTCGGGCAGATCCTGCATGAACAGCTTCATCAATTCGAGCGCGGAGGTCATCAATCTTTCCCGCGGTTGTGTGCAGATCGTGGCTCATGCGCTTAAGGTACTAGCCGTGAGTACTGATGCGCCAAGAGCGCCACTTGATAAAAGGCTGATATCGCAAGAAATCTCGCGGTACTGGCGGGTAAGCGTGGTTGAAGTCACCGGATCAACGCAGGATGATTTATATCAACTGGCCAGTAGCGGAAGTGCATTTCCAAAAACAATTCTTGCAAGTGAATATCAAAGTAGTGGTCGAGGAAGATTGGATCGCACATTTGAAGCCACGCCTCATTCTGCACTTACCTTCTCTCTCTACATCGAACCTAAAGTTGCAAGAGAGGAGTGGTCATTCCTCACACTGCTCGCAGGTCTGAGCGTTCACGAAGCGCTCCACACAATCGACCCACAGGTATCTGTGGGTGTTAAGTGGCCCAACGATTTAATGATTGGCGAGAAGAAATTTGTAGGAATGATTGCGCAGGCAACCGAAAAGGGAGTCGTGCTCGGCATTGGCATTAATGTGGGAATGTCTGTTGAAGAGTTGCCCGTTCCAAGTGCGACCTCACTTGCAATCGAAGGTTTCTCTAATCTTGATCGCAACATCATTCTCGCCACAATTATCAATCACTTTGAAATCAATCTTGAGATGTGGGAGCACGATAAAAGCTTCCTCGCTGAATATAGAGGCGCATCGGTAACGATTGGCTCAGATGTTGAAGTCACTCTTCCAGGGGGAGAAGTAATTCAATCCAAGGCGGTGGATATCTCAGATTCTGGAGCGCTCATGCTCGAAGATGGTCGCGAAGTCACAGTGGGGGATGTGGTTCATCTACGATAGGCAAGTGAGCAATCGTTTCCCGCGAGTCGGAGTCATAGGCGCCGGTCAACTTGCCCGCATGATGATTGCGCCGGCAACAGCCTTAGGTGTTGATCTCGTTCTTTTCGCAAATGACAGCAACGATTCGGGTGCACAAATTACCCGCCACATCATTGGTGACTACACCAACCTTGCCCAGGTACTCGACTTTGCAAAGAGCTGCGATGTTCTCACCTTTGAACATGAACTCGTTCCGCTCTCGGTAATCAAAGGACTTGAGGCAGAAGGCATAAAGGTTTATCCGCCATCAGCTGCATTTATATATTCTCAAGATAAAGCAGCAATGCGCGAGAAGTTAAAGAATTTCCCAGCGCCACATTCGCAAGTCATAACTAGTGCATCTGAAGTTTCAGATTTTCCCTTGATTGCAAAGGCGATTAGCGGCGGTTACGACGGTCGTGGGGTATGGAAAGTGGGCTCTTCTGAGGAGCTACAAGAAATTCTTAAGCACACATCCCCACTCCTCGTAGAAGAACTTATTGATTTCGATACCGAGATTGCGGTAATGGTGGCGCGTTCACCCCATGGCCAAGCTACATCATGGGCACCGGTAGAGACCGTGCAAGAAGATGGCATCTGCATCATGACAATAACGCCGGCTCAGAAGATTTCTGAAGCTGTTGCAGAGAGAGCGCAGCAGATGGCGTTAGAGATTGCGCAAGAAGTAGGGGTTGTTGGAGTTATGGCGGTTGAGATGTTTGTGAAAGGCGAAGAACTTTTCATTAATGAACTTGCGATGCGCCCACATAACTCTGGCCATTGGTCGATTGAAGGGGCCGTGACATCTCAATTCGAGCAACACCTTCGCGCGATCCTAGATCTTCCCCTTGGTAGCCCTGCGATGAACCACTCCTTTGCCGTCATGGGAAATGTTTTGGGTGGCGAAAAGACTGATATGTATCGCCCATACCTTCACCTCATGGCGCGGACACCGAGCCTGCACTTTCATCAATATAAGAAAGAAGTACGCCCAGGTCGCAAGATTGGCCACGTTACCGCCTGCGGCGATGACCTTCTACACTTAATCCAAGAAGTTGAGCATGCACGCGACTATATGAGCGGAGTAATTGATGAGTAAAGATGTTGCAATCATCATGGGATCAGATTCTGATTGGCCAATCATGGAAGCCGCTGCAACAGCGCTCGATTCATTTGGAATTTCATATTCAGCTGATGTGGTCTCTGCCCATCGCATGCCAGAAGAGATGGTTGATTTCGCAAAGAGCGCAGCAGCAAAGGGTTACAAGGTAATCATCGCTGGCGCAGGTGGAGCTGCACATCTGCCAGGAATGGTCGCCTCGCTCACAACTCTCCCCGTAATTGGCGTTCCAGTATCCTTAAAGAACCTCGAAGGAATGGATTCACTTCTCTCTATCGTTCAAATGCCAGGTGGAATCCCGGTTGCGACAGTAGGAATTGATAACGCCAAGAATGCAGGAATCCTTGCAGCACGCATCATCGGCTCGGCAGATTCAGCAGTAGCTAAGAAGATAGAAATTCAGCTCACAGAGCTATCTGCTGAGGCAAAAGCAAAGGGCGCTCAATTGAGCGCCCGCCGCAACCAGAAGACTGGTTTTTAATTTAATCTGTACGACCAAGTGCGTGAACGCGCCAACCAGCGTTTCGCCAGAGGTTGCGATCTAACATATTGCGACCATCGATAAGGAACTTGCCCTTAACAAGCTGACCAATTACAGATGGATCAAGCTCGCGGTACTCCTTC
>JBDLWK010000093.1:0-4123 GCA_039804335.1 Actinomycetota bacterium | reverse complement strand
AACGATTGTGTCGAAAACGATATCTACAGCGTGAGCTGCTTCCTTCTTGCTGCCGTTGAAGTGTGGGGCCAACGCAGCGATGAACTGGGCCTTATTCATGGATTTCCCCTAAGTTTTACGCGTAAAAATTAAGCTTTTGCTTAACTACGTAAAACATAAGCCTTATATAGGGGTGAGAGCGTTATTACCTTGCGCGTGTCGCGTTTTTTATTTCACGAATTTTCCACTTTTTACGCGTAAAAAACCCTCATTCTGACCTTGAGAGTTGTATAGAAAGCCATCACCCTGCCGACAATGTCAGCGATTTACGCCTCTTTTAAGCGCGAATCGGAAGTGTTGTTGGCTTTAAAGGTGTGCGCACTGCTTCAAAAGCGCTAATTGACGCCTCTTGTGCGAGGGTAAGTCCGATGTCATCGAGACCTTCCATCAAGCGCCAGCGGGTGTAATCATCGAGTTCGAATGCGAGAGTGACATCGCCATATGTGACGGTACGTGAATCGAGATCGACGGTGATCTCTGTAGCTGGGGCAGCTTCGATAGTTGCCCAAAGCTTCTCGATCTCCTCTTGAGAGATGATCACTGTGAGCAATCCGCCCTTCAGTGAGTTACCTCGGAAGATATCTGCAAAGCGGCTGGAGATGACAGCTTTAAAGCCATAGTTCTGCAGTGCCCAGACCGCGTGTTCGCGAGATGAGCCAGTTCCGAAGTCAGGGCCAGCGACGAGTACGGTGCCGCTCTTATATGCCTCTTGATTGAGTACGAACTCAGGATCATTGCGCCAGGCAGAGAAGAGTCCATCTTCAAATCCGCTACGAGTAACGCGCTTGAGATATACAGCAGGGATAATCTGATCAGTATCAACGTTTGAGCGGCGAAGTGGAACGCCAGTTCCTGTATGTGAAATAAATTTTTCCATTTTATATATCTCCTCTTACAAATCTGCCGGTGATGACAATGTGCCGCGAAGTGCAGTTGCAGCAGCAACCTGTGGGCTTACGAGGTGTGTACGTCCACCCTTACCCTGACGTCCTTCAAAGTTGCGATTAGAAGTTGAGGCAGAACGTTCGCCAACTGCTAATTGATCTGGGTTCATGCCAAGACACATAGAACATCCGGCGTTACGCCATTCAGCACCGGCATCAAGGAATACCTTGTCGAGACCCTCTGTCATGGCCTGCTGACGTACTCGTTCAGAACCTGGCACCACGAGCATGCGAAGTGTGGTTGCAATCTTCTTGCCCTTGACGATATCTGCAGCTGCACGAAGATCTTCGATGCGGCCGTTGGTGCAAGAGCCCAAGAAAACAGTGTCAATCTTTATCTCTTTAAGAGGTGTGCCAGCTGTGAGGCCCATATATTCGAGGGCATTCTTCGCAGCAACTTGATCTGTCTCACTTGCAAAATCAGAAGGGTTAGGAACCTTCGCGCTTAGTGGAAGACCTTGACCTGGGTTAGTGCCCCAGGTAACGAATGGCTCAAGTGAATCGCCATCAATTTCTACCTCGGCATCGAACTTTGCATCAGCATCTGTAAAGAGCGTCTTCCAATATGCAACGGCTGCATCGAAATCTTCAGGCGCATGCGGCTTACCCTTAATGTATTCAAAGGTCTTCTCATCAGGTGCGATAAGTCCGGCACGAGCGCCAGCTTCAATAGACATATTGCAGACCGTCATGCGGCCTTCCATAGAGAGATTGCGGATCGCTTCACCGCGGTACTCGATGATGTAGCCCTGTCCCCCGCCGGTACCAATCTTGGCAATGATCGCAAGGATGATGTCCTTTGCTGTGACACCTGGCTTTAACTTTCCATTGACATTGATTGCCATAGTCTTTGGACGACGTGATGAGAGTGTCTGAGTTGCAAGTACATGCTCAACTTCAGATGTTCCAATTCCAAATGCAATTGCGCCAAATGCGCCATGTGTTGATGTATGTGAGTCACCACAAACAATCGTCATACCTGGCTGTGTTACGCCGAGCTGTGGACCGACAACGTGAACGACACCTTGGTCGACATCACCTAAAGAGTGGAGTCGAACACCAAACTCTTTACAGTTATTGCGCAGGGTATCAACCTGGAGTTTTGATACAGGATCTGCAATCGGCTTTAAGATATCGAGTGTTGGAACGTTGTGATCTTCGGTCGCGATTGTTAAATCAGGGCGACGAACTTTGCGATTGGTAAGGCGAAGGCCATCAAAGGCTTGCGGGCTAGTGACTTCGTGGATGAGGTGGAGGTCGATATAGAGAAGATCCGGCTCACCATCGGCTGCGCGAACAATATGTTCTGCCCAAATCTTCTCTGCAAGTGTCTTACTCATCAGTACCTCCATCTATTTAACCTCTGATATTGCGTCCCAATTGGTGAGATGTTAATATCACTGCATGGACAAGAAGAATAGCGGAGTCGGCGTTTTAGACAAAGCCGTATCAATTCTCGGCACCCTCGAATCTGGCCCGCACTCGCTTGCAGAGCTTGTCGCTGTGACCGGAATCGCTCGTCCGACCGCCCACCGCCTTGCCGTGGCTCTCGAGCACCATCGCCTTGTAACTCGTGACCTCAACGGCCGCTTTGTCCTTGGTCCCCGCTCTGCCGAACTCGCACTCGCTGCTGGCGAGGATCGATTGATTGCTGCAGCTGGCCCCGCTCTCGCGGCGCTACGCGATGCAACTGGTGAATCCGCTCAACTTTATAAGCGCCAAGGCGATGTCCGCCTCTGCGTCGCTGTCGCTGAACGTTTATCTGGTCTTCGCGACTCTGTCCCTGTTGGCGCAGCGCTGACTATGCAGGCAGGTTCTGCCGCACAGATTTTGATGGCTTGGGAAGATTCAGAGAAGATCCACCGCGGTCTAAAGAACGCACGATTTACTGCAGCACATTTATCGGCAGATCGTCGCCGTGGTTGGGCGCAGTCAGTGGGAGAACGTGAAGCGGGAGTTGCATCTGTCTCTGCCCCGGTTCGTGGGCCCAATGGCAAAGTAATTGCTGCTGTATCTATCTCAGGCCCGATTGAGCGTTTAGGTCGCCAACCTGGTCGCCTTCATGCTGCGGCTGTTCTTGCAACTGCAGAACGACTATCGGAACATTTGAAGCAGGGTAAGTAATTAATCGTTAAATTCAGTACCGATTCCGAGCTCGCGAATAACACGAGCAATCACAGGAAAGCCAAATCCTTTACGTTGTAACAAGGATTGAATTCTTCGGATCTGAACATCGCTCTCTAGGCGCGACATTGTGGCGTACTTCTTCATCGCAAGTGCAAAAGCTGATTGGTATTCGGCATCATCATCGATTGAATTGAGAGCGCAGTTAATCTCTTCTTGAGTTACGCCCTTCTGTCGAAGTTCGGTAGCGATAATGCGCTTAGAGATCTTCTTATGCTCATGGCGCGACTTAGCCCAAGCGAGAGCGAACTCTTGATCATCAACTAGGCCAGCTTCTTGGAGGCGATAGATAGTTGCTTGTGCAACTTGATCTTCAACGCCCCGGGCCTTGAGGTGAGTGAGCAGCTCCCCCTTACTCTTTGCACGAGCGACCAGCGCATTGAGCGCGATTGCATATGCAGTTTCGTAAGGGTCGGAGCTGCTCTCTACCTTCTTATAGAGAAGTGAAATTAGAAGTCAACCTCTGCTACAGCTTCATCGATCTCAGCAATTAGCGCTGCATCGACCTCGACCGGTACAAAGCTGGCACGAATCTTTGATTCGATATCGTTTGCAAGATCTGGGTTATCGAGGAGGAAGTTGCGTGAATTCTCCTTACCCTGACCTAGCTGATCGCCTTCGTAGGTATACCAAGCGCCAGACTTCTTGACGATGCCGAGATCAACGCCCATATCGAGAAGTGATCCTTCGCGTGAGATACCTGTGCCGTAGATAATGTCGAATTCGGCCTGCTTGAAAGGTGGCGCCATCTTGTTCTTAACCACCTTGACGCGGGTACGGTTACCGACAGATTCTTGTCCATCCTTAAGCGTTTCAATGCGGCGGATATCGAGGCGAACAGAGGCGTAGAACTTAAGCGCCTTTCCACCTGTTGTTGTCTCTGGTGATCCGAAGAAGACACCGATCTTGTCGCGGAGCTGGTTGATGAAGATCGCTGTTGTCTTTGATTGGTGAAG
>JBDLWK010000092.1:0-4582 GCA_039804335.1 Actinomycetota bacterium | reverse complement strand
ATTGCATCATCTCTTGGCGTATCTGAAGATGTTTTCCATAATGAGATTGCAACTCTCTCTGGTGGTCAGCGCCGTCGCATCGAACTGGCTCGCATCCTATTCTCAGGTGCAGAGACACTTCTGCTCGATGAGCCTACAAACCACTTAGATGCTGATTCAATTATCTGGCTCCGCCAGTACCTAACTAACTACTCAGGTGGGCTCGTCATCATCTCTCACGATGTTAATTTGATCGAGACCGTTGTTAATAAAGTTTTCTATATCGATGCCAACCGTAATGTGATCGATGTTTACAACATGGGCTGGAAGCAGTACCTGTTGCAGCGCGAAGCTGATGAGCATCGCCGTAAGAAGGAGCGCGCCAATGCTGAGAAGCGCGCTGAAATCTTGCAGAAGCAGGGCGAGAAGATGCGCGCTAAAGCATCTAAGGCAACGGCTGCACAGGGCATGTTACGTCGCGCTGAGAAGCTACGTTCATCACTTGAAGATGTTCGCGTCTCAGATAAGGTGGCAAAACTTCGCTTCCCTACCCCTGCCCCATGTGGCAAGACTCCCCTCTCGGGAGAAGAGCTTTCAAAGAACTATGGCTCTCTTGAAATCTTTACCGACGTCTCTTGTGTGATTGATAAAGGCTCTCGCGTTGTAATCCTCGGCCTTAACGGTGCTGGAAAGACAACTCTTCTACGTATCTTGGCTGGCGAACTTGAATCAGATACCGGCAAGGTTGAACATGGTCACGGCCTCAAGATTGGCTACTACGCCCAGGAGCATGAATCACTTGATTTTGAGCGCACCATCCTCGAGAACATGATGTCGGCAACAGCAGAGATTCGTGAACCAGAGGCACGTAACGTCCTCGGTTCATTCCTCTTCGCGGGCGATGATGTTCATAAGCCGGTGAAGGTTCTCTCCGGTGGTGAGCGCACACGCCTAGCCCTTGCAACAATCGTTGTCTCTGGCGCCAATGTTCTTCTACTCGATGAGCCAACAAATAACCTTGATCCAGCTTCTCGCGAAGAGATTCTCGCGGCGCTGAGCGAATATCAAGGCTCTGTTGTGATGGTCTCTCACGATGAGGGCGCGGTCCAAGCTCTCAAGCCTGAGCGTGTAATCCTCTTGCCCGATGGCGATGAAGATATCTGGAAGGACGAGTACTTCGACCTCGTCTCTATTGATTAATCCAAGCCTGACTAAACCTGACCATTTCTGACTAATTCCCTCTCGCGCATAAATAGGTATTCCTATTACGGTTTACTCATTATGAAGAGACTTATCGCTGCCATCTGCTCCATCACCCTTCTCCTATCTATCTCTCCAGCCCAGAGCAACGAGCTCGCGGAGATTGTGAAGATGGAAGATCCAGTTAGTGGTGGATGGATTGGTATCGACTTCATCGAGACTGATTACTTTGGAACCAGTCTCTTAGAAGCTGGCAATATCAAAAGTGAGAGCAATTACGATGACTGGAGAACAGTTCTCTGTGAATCTGCAGCTGATCCCAAGTGCCAGATTCCTGATTATCACTTCACCGCTACTGCAATCTTCTCGCCCTGCACAGATGCCATCACGATTAATTGCGTGGAATCGGTCAATGCAACATTGGCAGATGGAACTCAGGTAACAGGTAAGGTAAAGCGACTCTGGAACCCACAAGGCGAATACAAGGGCGAGCCACTTCTAGGAATTCCAGATGGCGGCCAAGCAAGTACATGGACTTTGACTGGAACAAATACTATTAATTCAGATGAGTATGTCCTGATTGCAGGGGTGCGAGGCGGAATGCCTATTCCTCAAGTTGGTACTCAGTTCAATGAGTGGAATAAATTTCAGGGTCAGCTCTTTGCTTACTTCCAGCCGGTCAAAGAAATTACCGGTAATTTTCAAGATCCTAAGATGGTTCTCTTTCCGCGTGGAACAGGAGGCATTGGTGTTGGCGGAGGACTAGCTCATCAACAAGGTTGCTTTATGAATGATGTAACAACCTGTGCTCAGAAACGCTCATTCCCACTTGATGTTAAATACTCTCTTACTATGCGATTTGAACGTCCAATATCGCCATGGCTCAATGGTCGTGTTGTAGATCCATCAATTTCATTTACCGAGAAGGCAAATGGAGCTAGCGTTGTTACTATTTCAGCAAAGCCAATGCGCGTTCCAGAGGTCGGCGGATATATCAAATGGTCAGATACTCCGGAGTGGATGAAGGCTAAATACCCATCAGGTACCGGCGGAACAGCAAGAACACCAGATGGCTTCACCACAAAAAATTTGGATACGCGCATCTTGCGAGTTCCGGGAGGATCTGCAGGATCTCGAGCAATCAAAGAGTTCCAAGATTGGATTCCCTTCCTGGAAGATAAGCCATTTGCGATGAAGACATATTGGAATGTGAAGGCGATTACCGATGAGCCATCTCAAAAGATGCGTGAGTGCGCTCAGAATAAGTTTGCCGGAATTGTCTCAAGCAATGCCGCAGTATTTAGCTCAGGTGCACCTAGCTGGAACATTGAACGCGAAACGTTGGAATATACGGTTGGTGCGCCTCACTATGACACCGAAGGAAAACTCTTGACGGGTCAATATGTCTTATCTATGCGCTCGGATGTCGCTCGTTGTATATATGGCTTCGACTCTGCTCCGATATCAGCTCGTGTAGAGATTGCTTCAGAAGATGGCAGTCCAAATGTTGTCACAACAACTATCAATGAGAACCCAACCACTGGAATGCTCACGCTCAACGCATCTGGATTCCATTATTCAACGCCACAACTCAGCGTGAAGTTCCTGCAGGAGAAAAAGGTAGTCCCAACTCCTACACCTTCACCGACCGCTACCGCCAAGGCGATGACGATAAAGAAAATCAAATGCATCAAGGGCAAGGTAAAGAAAACGGTCAAGGGCACCAACCCTCGCTGCCCTATCGGATATAAGAAGTCTTAAGCGTCGATTGAATCGCGGTCGATCTCAGCGTTAGCGATGAACTCTTTGCGAGGAGCGACATCTGAGCCCATAAGGAGTTCGAACATCGCCTCAGCTGCTGCTGCATCTGTAACAGTGATGCGGCGAAGTGTGCGGACATCAGGATCCATCGTTGTCTCACGGAGCTGATCTGCATCCATCTCACCGAGACCCTTGTAGCGCTGAATTGGTTCTTTCCAACGCTTGCCTTGCTTAGTTAAATCAGCGGTGACCTTCTTCATCTCATCATCTGAGTATGTGTAAAGGAAAGAACCCTTCTTGCCGCCACCGCCCATGACCTCAATGCGGTGCAACGGTGGAATCGCAGCAAAGACGCGACCTGCATCAATGAGCGGGCGCATGTAGCGATACATCAAAGTAAGAAGGAGGCAACGAATATGCGCACCATCAACGTCAGCATCTGACATTAGGATTACGCGACCATAGCGAGCATCATCGAGTTCAAATGACTTGCCAGAGCCAGCACCGATCACCTGAATAATCGACCCACACTCTTTATCATCGAGCATCTGTGAAAGTGATGCCTTCTGCACATTAAGAATCTTTCCGCGAATTGGCAAGATTGCCTGGAATTCGGAGTTACGTGCTGCTTTTGTTGTTCCAAGTGCAGAGTCACCCTCAACGATAAAGAGTTCGGTACGTGTGACATCTTCTGATCGACAATCAGAGAGCTTTGTAGGAAGTGCTGAAGATTCGAGCGCGTTCTTTCTGCGCTGAAGGTCCTTATGGGTACGAGCGCTGATACGTGTACGTGATGCGCCAGCAACTTTCTCCATAATCAACTTGCCATTGGCCTTATCGATGCGGCGAGTGGTTGCGAAGAATTCCTTCAATTTATCGGCGACGACTGCGCTGACGATCTTGGTGGCTGCAGCTGTTCCGAGGACTTCCTTGGTCTGACCTTCGAACTGAGGCTCTGACATTCGGACTGTGACGACGGCAGTGATGCCCTCCATCACGTCATCCTTGATGACATCTGCCTCGTTCTTCTTCAAGATACCTGCGCTGCGCATAGCCTCATTAAATGACTTGGTAATTGCGCGCTCAAAGCCCTGAAGGGCTGCGCATTGCCTCATTAAAAGACTTGGTAATTGCGCGCTCAAAGCCCTGAAGATGAGTTCCACCCTTTGGGGTTGCAATAATGTTTACGAAGGAACGAATTGTTGAATCAAAGCCATCGCCCCACTTCATTGCGATATCGACTTCCATATCGCGCTCGACCTCTGTCGAAACCATATGGCCCTTATCGTCGAGAACTGGGACAGTCTCTTGGTAATGACCTGTGCCGTAGATGCGAATGACATCGCCTACTGGCTGATCAGGCTGCAAGAAATCACAGTATTCAGAGATTCCGCCCTTATGGAAGAAGGTCTGAGATGTCTTCTCTTTTGTGCGGTTATCGTTAACCGTGAGAGATAGACCTGGAACCAAAAATGAAGTCTGTCGTGCTCGTGCATAGATATCTTCGATATCAAGTGATGCATCCTTAAGGAAGATCTGCTTATCCGACCACCACTTCACGCGTGTACCAGTGATCTTTGAAGAAATCTTGCCGATGACGCGAAGACCAGATTGCTCAGTGAACTCTGCCTTTGGTCCATCG
>JBDLWK010000091.1:0-4246 GCA_039804335.1 Actinomycetota bacterium | reverse complement strand
CATCGTTATCGAGCTCTTCCCTGATCACGCACCAAAGACAGTTGCAAACTTTGTAGAACTCGCAACTGGTGCAAAAGAGTGGACTGATCCACGCACAGGAAAGAAGTCAACTGAGAAGTTGTACGACGGAACAGTTTTCCACCGCGTCATCAGCGGCTTCATGATCCAAGGCGGAGATCCACTTGGTCAGGGCTTTGGTGGCCCAGGTTATGCATTTGCAGATGAGTTCCATGGCGAACTTCAATTCGATCGCCCATACATCCTTGCGATGGCGAACTCAGGACCTAATACAAATGGTTCACAGTTCTTTATTACCTCTGCGCCAACAACATGGCTCAACCGCAAGCACACAATCTTCGGTGAAGTAAAGGATGCTGCATCACAGGCAGTTGTAGACAAGATTGAATCAACACCTACTGGCGCACAAGATAAGCCAGTAACACCAGTTGTTATCAATAGCGTCACCATTGCATAAGTCGTAATTAAGTAAGAAGTTTATGATCAAGAAGCCACAGAGCGCCGTACTAGCTTTAATTACGGTGATCTGTGGCTTCTATCTTTATCAGCTTATTGATTCCGGAATCGTCGGAACATATGCACTTTATCGCTGGGATTACTTCAGCCAGACACATGAGTACTACCGACTATTTACCGTCGCCCTCTTACATGACACTTCGAGCACAATCCCATTTCATTTGGCATTTAACATGATGGTTCTCCATCAGCTGGGCACGCCAATCGAATACGTATTTGGCAAGGTGAAGTTCTTAACCATCTTCCTCTTCTCACTTCTCTCTGGATCTCTCGCCTCATCACTCTTTATGGATTGGAGCGGCTACTCAATCGGTGCATCAGGAGCTGTCTTCGGCCTCTTTGGCGCCTTTATTGCAGCAGAGAAGTATTTAGGGATCGAGGCGAAGAGCATCTACATCATCGTAGGAATCAACTTCGCCCTTGGCTTTACGATCGGTGGCGTCGATTGGCGCGCCCATTTAGGCGGCCTTATCGGCGGATGGGTTATAACTAAGTTACTGCTCCGCCTTAACGCTTCGAAGTAATACCTGAGCAACATCTAAGACCTCAACATCGCTCTGACGCGCAGTCATTCCATCGCCGACCATGATGCGACAGAAGGGACAGGCCACTGCAACTTCAGGAGCACCAGTCTCGATAGCTTCATCAACGCGATTCAGGTTGATACGTGTGCCGAGGTTCTCCTCCATCCACATGCGACCTCCGCCACCACCGCAGCAGAATGAACGCTCTTGGTTGCGAGGCATCTCTTCGATATCGCACCCTGATGCTTCAAGGAGCTCGCGTGGTGGCGCATAGATCTGATTGTGGCGACCGAGGTAGCACGGATCATGGAAAGTAATCTTCTGATCTGCCTTATGAGGTGAAGTCTTTAACTTTCCTTCCTTCACTAAGGTGTTGAGCAGTTGTGTGTGGTGGAGCATCTGTAGCTCGTAACCACTCTGCGCGTAATCCTTGCCGATAGTTGTAAAGCAGTGAGGGCAGGTAACAACAACTTTCTTTACGCCGCGGTTACCGAAGGTCTCTTTGAAGGTCTCAATATTTTCAGCTGCAAGAATTTGGTAGAGGAATTCATTTCCCGCACGTCGTGCTGGATCTCCGGTACATGTCTCGCGCTTACCGAGAACGGCAAAGTTAACTCCAGCCATATGCAGTAGCTCTGCAACAGCCTTCGTTGTCTTCTTTGCGCGATCTTCATATGCACCTGCGCAACCAACCCAGAATAGATATTCAACTTCTTCTGGAAGCTCGCCACTAACAACGCGAACTGGGAAGTCACACTCAGCAATCCATCCTTCACGATCTTGCTTATTGGCACCCCATGGGTTGCCCGCCTTCTCGAGATTTCGGAATGTTCCACCGAGCTCTGAAGGAAATTCAGATTCAACTAATACTTGGAATCGACGCATATTGGTGATGTGGTCAATATGTTCGATATCAACCGGGCATTCGTTAACACATGCACCGCAATTGGTGCAGGACCAGAGAACATCCATTGATATCGGTGCATTCTCACCAACTAAATTCTCAGTATCAACAACCTTCGCCATAGCGTGATCGCGCATCGCCATGATTAAAAGCTTTGGAGATAGCGGCTTTTCGGTATGCCATGCGGGGCACTGAGATTGGCATCGACCGCACTCGGTACAGCTGGTCATGTCGAGAAGACCCTTCCAGGAGATATCTCCACGGGTACCGAGACCGAAGACATCATCTTCTGCAGGATCTTCAAAGTTAATTGGCTTACCGTGAGAGATCATCTCAGGGAGTGCGCCCAAGGAAGGCTTATCAATATTGCGCTTGAAGTAGATATTGAAGAATGCCAAGAAACGGTGCCATGCAATTCCCATTGTGAGATTTGATGCAATGACAATAAACCAGAGCATTGAGACAAAGATTTTAAGAGCTGCGACTACAACAATTGCGTTCTCGATTGATGCAACCGACCATGATGAGAAGAATGAAACTGCCGGCCAAGAGATCGCATAATGCCAATTCCAGCTCTCTTCTTGCGCAAGTGCACCTTCAAGTCCACGGAGAGCGATAACGCAGAAAACAACAGCCAAGATAGTTGCCTCTACATAGTAAGCACGTCCTTGATTCGATCCTTCAAATCGAGAAGTGCGACCTTTATGGAAGAAGCGAGTTGCAATACGGATTCCGATAAGAGTAACAATTCCGATTCCAGTAAGAGCTGCGATAGCTTCTGCAAAGAGTTCGTAACCTACAAAGTGGCCGATAATGGGAAGTGCGAAATCTGGTTGAACCAATTGGCCATATGCGGTGATCAATGTGCCAAAGAGGGCACCGAAGCCGACCATGACAAACCAGTGTGCGATTCCAGTGCCGGTGAAGTTGAGCATCTTGGTATGGCCAAGTACCTCTTTCAACATGTTCTTAGTTCGAGCAGCTCGATTACCTGAACGAGTTGGGTCAGGTTGTTGCTTCTTGTAGATGGCAATCAGCTGGCGTACGCGGATGGCAAAGAGTCCAACGGCGACGATTGTCAGGAGATAAGAGAGAGCGGCAATTACGAACATAACCGCAAGGGTAAACCTACTGGCTAGTTAAATTGAAGAGTTGGTGAGTGATTTAGCGCCATTTAGTCGCGAGGCTGAAGCCCACTGCGATAAAGCTAAATCCAATGATCATGTTCCATGCGCCGATACCTGAGATTGGGTAGACAGTCTGGCTGACATAGAAGATAACGATCCAGATGAGGCCGATGAGGAAATTAGCGACCATGACAGGAGCAAGCCATGCTGGGCTCTCTGTTGGTGCGGTCTCTACAGCGTGAACCTGCTCTTCGTGAGCATGCTGAGCTTGAACCTTCTTACGCAATTTCGACTTTGGCATAGGGCATAGATTACAGGACAATTCAGGGGTGGCCCGCATCCTTGTCGTCGATAACTACGACTCCTTCGTCTTCAATATCGTGCAGTACCTCGCACAGTTGGGGGCTGAGTGCACCGTGGTCCGCAACGATCAGGTTGAGGCAGCTGAAGCAGCCAAGTACGACGGAGTGCTTATTAGCCCAGGACCCGGAACGCCGGAAAAGGCGGGCGTATCGATTGCGATGATTAAGTACTGTGCCGAACACTCGATCCCGCTATTTGGCGTCTGTCTGGGGCACCAGGCAATCGGTGAGGCTTTCGGTGCAACAGTTTCACGCGCACCTGAGTTACTGCATGGAAAAACTTCTACCGTGCACCATAACGGTAAGGGCGTCATGACCAATCTTCCATCGCCATTTACAGCAACTCGTTACCACTCGTTAGCAGTTGAGGTAGATACAGTTCCTGATGTTTTAGAGGTTACAAGCAAGACAGATTCTGGCGTCATCATGTCGCTTCGCCATAAGACTCTACCTATCGAAGGCGTTCAGTTTCATCCTGAGTCAGTATTAACTGAGCATGGTCACAAGATGCTTGCAAATTTCTTAGTGCAGTGTGGTGATGCGGGTGCGCTCGCTAAGGCTGAAGGTCTTTCACCAATAATTAATCGCTAAGAGGCAAAGTCTTAAGGCTGTCTATTAATTGTGATCGTTACAGAGTTTCCAATAATCTGAGTTGTTCCTGCATCAGGTGCTTGGCGAATTACAACACCAAGTGGTTGCGTTGCATCGTAATCGTAAAATTCCTTAATTAAGAAACCTACTTGAATAAGCGTGGTTTTCGCCTGTATAGCTTCAACGCCAACAAGAGAAGGAACT
>JBDLWK010000090.1:0-4257 GCA_039804335.1 Actinomycetota bacterium | reverse complement strand
CCAGCCTGTGATTGTCTATGAGCCATTTAAGGCTGGCCTGCCTCCGATGCGCGCCTATCTGCGCTCGCTCTGGCATCGTCGCGCATTTGTCTCAGAATTCGCCCGCTCCGAACTTCGCGAGCAGAACTTTGGCTCAGTCTTTGGCCAGCTCTGGCTAGTGCTCAACCCGCTCCTTCTCTCTGGCGTCTATTTCCTTCTGATTTACGTTATTGGCGGAACAAGCGATGAGATTCGATTTGGCCACCTCACCGCCACACTCTTTCTCTTCTACTTGATCGCTAATAGCCTCACAGGGGGAGTCAAGGCGATTACCTCTGGACAGAGATTGATTCTCAACACCTCTTTCCCGCGCATCATGCTTCCAATTTCTGCTGTCGTTGTTGCAATCTTTAAATTCTTGCCTACTCTGATTGTGGCGCTGACCATCCACGCAATTCTCGGATTGCCGTACTCATGGCAGATGCTCTGGGCTTTTCCTGTTTTACTCATCTCAATTGTGATGGCGCTTGGAATGGCAATTCTGATCTCCTGTATCAACGTTTACTTCCGTGATATCTCAAGCATGCTTCCTTATCTCACCCGAAGCCTTCTCTACTTATCACCAATTCTCTATGAGGCATCGACTATCTCTGCGAGCATCAAGCAATACCAGATTGTTAATCCAATCTTCTATCTCCTCGATTCATGGTCGCGAGTACTCGTTCATGCAGAAGCGCCAACAACATTTGGCCTGCTCCACTCGTCGATATTTGCACTCGTTATCTTCATCGTCGGCACATACTTCTTCCTATCGAGGGAGCGTGATTTCGCTGTCCGACTTTAACCACGATCACTCACAAGGCGCTGTCGCCGTCTCAGTTCAAAATTTAGGACTGACTTACACAACTTCAATTGATAAGAAGCCGACTCTTAAGGCGCGCATCAAATCCCTTGGCCGCGGTAAGAAACACACTCGCACTGTGAAGGCTCTCAGTGGCGTATCGCTCGATGTCCACTACGGAACCGTTCTCGGAATTATTGGTTCTAACGGTGCTGGAAAATCTTCACTGATGCGCGTGATCTCAGGAATTGTTCCGCCAACAAAGGGTCGGATTGAAGTCCACGGCAGCGTCAGCACCTTGCTCGCGCTGGGCGTTGGCTTTAACCAGGCAATGACCGGTCGCGAGAATGTCTATCTCGGCGGCCTCGCAGCTGGAATGTCCCGCTCAGAAATCGATGCCAACTTCCAGGCGATTGCAGACTTCTCTGAACTTGGCGAAGCGATTGATGCGCCAATGCGCACCTACTCCTCAGGAATGTTTGCCCGCCTTGCCTTCTCAGTCGCCGCAGTTGTTGAGCCAGATATCTTGATTGTAGATGAAGCTCTCAGCACCGGTGATGCCCACTTTAAAGCTAAATCACTCAATCGAATGAAAGAACTTCGCACTGCAGATCGCGCTCTCATTCTTGTTAGCCACGCGCTAGCGACAATTGAAGATCTTTGCAATGAAGTAATCTGGCTCGATAAAGGCAAGTTGATGGCACGCGGAAATCCCACTGAAGTAATCGCCGCTTATCGCGAATTTATGAATGTCAGAAAGAGCGCATCATCTGATGAGGATGTTTAAGCGATTCATCTCGCCGGCAATCTTTATTCTTTCTATTCAATTCTTTCTCCCGGCTCAAGCAGTGGATGCACCGGCAACTTTTAACTTCACTGGTGCTGGCTATGGTCATGGCGTCGGTATGAGTCAGATCGGCGCAAAGGCACGCGCAGTGGCAGGTGAGAGCGCAACAGCAATCTTGAAGTATTACTACAAAGATGTCGAAGTTCTTCCAGTAGTTGATACTGCAACAATTCGAGTCAATATCGGCCATGCACTCAAAAGCGTTACCTTCGCTACCGCTTCGGCTGGCACATCACTACAGTTATTTGTCGGAGATGTACAGGTATCAACTATCGCCAATAAGAAGAAGCTCACGCTTTCGATCTCCGCAGATGGAAAGAGCATTCAGGGCTATAACACGCAGCTATTAACATTGCGCTGGAGCGGCGGAACAACTCCTGTTGTCTCAGTAACTAAGTTAGGCGTCACTGAGCGATTTCGTTATGGATTTATCCAGATTAAAGTTGTGAAAGGTTCGCTAGAGGTAACAACTTCTCTCGCACTTCATGATGAGTACCTCTTAGGTATTAGCGAAGTATCTTCATCGTGGCCAGCGGCAATGTTGGAGGCGCAGACAATCGCCTCTCGCAGTTACGCCCTCTCAAAGATGGGATCCATCAAGCCATCGTGCGACTGCCATCTCTACTCCCACATTTCTGATCAGAACTTTGTCGGCTATGCGAAAGAGGCAGAGGCGAAGTTCGGAAAGATTTGGAGAGAGGCAGTTCTACGCACAGTTGTCGATTCTTCAACCGGGCTAGCGCTGCTCTCACAAGGTAAGCCGATTCAGGCTTACTACTTCTCTTCTTCAGGTGGAGCAACGCAGACCACTGCGGATGCTTGGGGTGGCTTCACTTCCTATACGCAATCCGTTCCTGACTCTGCCAGCGTTGATGTGAAACTCAATCCGCGATTTGCCGCCTGGAGCGCTTCTGCTTCGCAACAATTAGTGGCAGCAGCATTTCGCTTACCGAGCGTTGTAACGCTCGAGGTCATCTCTCGCAATAGCGCTGGCGCAGTGACCTGGATTAGAGGAACTTCACTCGATGGCATCTCAGTTGTTCTCCGTGGAGATACCTTTAGAAGTCGGGCGAAGCTTCCTTCGCCTTGGTTTAATCTCGTAAATTAAAGTTAATTAATTTGCGTGAAGTACCGAATTAAGTCCGCCCCAGGTTCCGGTACGCATTACTGCTTCCAGGCCACCGGTCAATGAGTTGCGACGGAAGAGAAGATCGTTAGCTCCAGAGAGGGTTCCAGCCTTAACGATCTCACCATCAGGCAGAGTCACCTTTGCCGCTGCCGTGATGTAAGTACCTGCTTCAATGACGCAGTTATTGCCTAATGAAATTCCAAGTCCAGAGTTGGCACCTAGCAAACACTTCTCTCCAATAGAGATTACTTCCTTACCGCCACCGCTGAGTGTGCCCATAATGGATGCTCCGCCACCAACATCGGTGCCATCACCGACAACAACGCCAGCTGAGATGCGACCTTCGACCATTGATGCGCCGAGAGTGCCGGCGTTAAAGTTAACAAAGCCCTCATGCATGATTGTTGTGCCAGCGGCAAGGTGAGCACCTAGACGTACGCGATCTGCATCAGCGATACGAACACCTGAAGGAATTACATAATCAACCATCCGTGGGAACTTGTCGACGCTATAGACAGTGACGTTTCCGTATTTCGCCTTTAATCGAGCGCGCGTTAATTCAAAGCCTTCAACCGCGCAAGGTCCAACAGATGTCCAGACAACATTTGCGAGTAATCCAAAGATTCCATCCAGAGATTGACCGTGTGGCTTGACCAAGCGATGAGAAAGGAGGTGGAGGCGAAGGTATGCATCCTTTGCATCTACTGGCGCGTTAGCAAGGTTGATTTCAACTGAAACAACTTCACGTGTGACTCCACGATCAGCATCATCAATAGCTAATGCAAGCAGCGCAGGACCTGGCGTACCGGTAAGGGCGCCAAGTGCCGGCGCTGGATACCAGACATCGAGAACTGTTGAACCAGAGAGCGTTGCAATACCGTGAGCGTGGGCCAAAGAATTATTGGTGGTAGATGACATGGGATGAAGGATAGTGCTTTGAGCCCTATCCTTCTGGGTATGCGAATCGCCGTTTATTGTTCTTCTTCAGCCACGATTGATCCAAAATTTATCGATCTCGCCTTCGAGCTAGGAAGCGCTATCGCTGAATCTGGCGCAGATCTTGTCTCAGGTGGTGGCCATATCTCATCTATGGGTTCTGTATCTCGCGGTGCGCGAAGCAAGGGCGGAATGACAATCGGCATCATTCCGCAGAAGTTGGTGGATATTGAATTCGCTGACCACGATAGCGATGAACTCGTTATCGTCGATACGATGCGAACTCGCAAGGCGAAGATCGAAGAGTTGGCTGATGCATTTATCGCTCTGCCGGGCGGACTTGGAACCTTGGAAGAACTCATCGAAATATGGGTAGGTCGTTACTTGGGCTTCCATTCAAAGCCGATTGTGATTCTCGATCCTTATGGTGTTTACGGAAAACTCCATGACCTCGTCGTCGATTTAGAGGAGCAAGAGTTTGTAAAGCCAGGAATGCGCGAACTAGTTCTCTGGGCGACAACGATT
>JBDLWK010000089.1:0-4354 GCA_039804335.1 Actinomycetota bacterium | reverse complement strand
TCTCGCCGAGACTGCAGGTTCTGAAGTTCTAGAAGGATTGATTCAACGTCGCGATAAGCCAGATCCATCCACCTATATCGGTGCTGGAAAGTTAGAGGATCTTCGTGCGATAGTCCGATCAACTGGCGCAGATACAGTTATCTGCGACGGAGAGCTATCGCCTTCACAGCTTCGTACCTTAGAAGATAAATTAAAGGTGAAGGTGGTAGATCGCACCGCACTTATTCTCGATATCTTCGCTCAGCATGCAAAGAGTCGTGAAGGTAAGGCGCAGGTAGAACTAGCGCAGATTGCATATTTACTTCCACGCCTTCGCGGTTGGGGAGATTCACTTTCACGTCAAGTTGGTGGTCGCGCCGCAGGTGGCGCTGGTATCGGTGGCCGTGGACCTGGTGAGACGAAGATTGAAACCGACCGTCGCCGTATCCGAGACAAGATGGCGAAGTTGCGCCGTGAAATCAGCGAGATGAAGGTCGCTCGAGATACCAAGCGACAAGAACGTCGTCGAAACAATATTCCTTCCGTTGCTATTGCTGGCTATACCAACGCCGGAAAATCATCACTACTCAACACGCTCACTGGTGCCGGCGTACTAGTCGAGAATGCGCTCTTTGCCACCCTTGATCCCACCGTCCGAAAGGCACAGACCGGTGAAGGTCGCGTCTATACCCTTTCGGATACCGTTGGTTTTGTTCGACATCTGCCACATCAATTAGTAGATGCATTTAAATCAACGTTGGAGGAAGTCTCTGGCGCGGATTTGATTGTCCATGTTGTAGATGGATCTCATCCAGATCCATTTGAACAGATACGTGCAGTTCGACAAGTCATTGACGAAATCGGCGGGGGAGATATCCCTGAGATTATCGCTATCAATAAGGTAGATATCGCATCCCCTGAAGTTGTCATGGAGCTGCTGCGAAAAGAGAAGAATAGCTATGCATTCTCGACCAAGAGTGGCTTTGGTATTGAGGGGCTGATCCATGCAATTGAGAAATCATTGCCCCACCCCAGTGTTGAGATCGATGCACTGATCCCATATGACCGCGGCGATCTAGTCCATGCGATTCATGAGAGCGGGGAAATTCTCCTAGAAGAGCATTTAGCCGAAGGAACCCATATCCGTGGATATGTTGATGGAGCGCTGGCCCAATCAATTGAACGCGCGACAAAAATCGGGGAATAAACGCGACACGCCGGCGGTTGTAGCAGGTAATTAAGGGATTTATACGCGACTATTCGCACGCGGGGGACAGCTCGCATCGATAGCGATGCAGGTGAGGTAAGAAGGAAGGTAGCTCAAGTGGCAACAGATTACGACACACCCCGAAAGACCGATGAGGAATTACACGAGGAATCCCTCGAAGAACTCAAGGCGAAGCGAGCCGATGCACAATCTGGTCAGATCGACGTTGATGAGGCAGAGGCAGCAGAGAATCTCGAACTTCCGGGTGCAGATCTATCAGGTGAGCAACTTGCAGTCCGCGTTGTTCCTAAGCAGGTAGATGAGTTCACTTGCTCGCGCTGCTTCTTAATTCACCACATGACGCAACTCGCCAAGGGCGAAGGCGCAAAGTCAATCTGTAAGGATTGCGCTTAACTCTTTAGCGCAGTAGCGAGAGCTTTGGCTCTCTTACTAGAGATCAACCAATATGGAGTTGGATCTCGATCATCTCTTACTTCAACCTTAAGCCCTTGCGAAATCCAGAAAGTGATCGCAAAGAAGGCAGCTGGGTCGGCTCCACGTGTGCGCTCAAAGCCGAACTTCGCTTTTGGGATAATCGTTATCTCGCCTAAATGCTTCAGTGGAATATGCGCTCTCTTAATAACCAACTCACCATCTCTGACTTCAATAGTTGATGTCATCCAATGGACGATCGACGCTTGCAGAGCAAGTGAAATTGCAAAGGCGTTGATTGCAGCGTTATTGTCGAAGGCAGCCCAGATCGCGATAACGATCGAAAAGAGCATGAAGTAGATGAAGCAGATCAGCCACAATGGGGGGCGAATCACTTCTTTAAAGACCACGTTTACGCTCACGGTTCTAGGGTAGTGGCTATCTCATCAAGTAGCCTTATCTCATGAGCCGAGTAGCCAGTACAACGCCTCCGACGGGTGCACTTATCCCGGAGCGCCATCCTGAATCTCCGGCGACCGGCTCTGAACTTCCCTCCCACTTTAAACACTGCTTCGGTTGTGGAGATCTCCACCCAACAGGCTTGCATCTCAAAGCTCGAGTGGGCGAAGGTTTAACAATCACTGCGCAATTTACAGTGACCGAAAATCACCAAGGTGCTCCTGGTTTAGCTCATGGCGGCCTCTTATCGTTGGCATTCGATGAAGCCCTTGGAAAGTTGATGTGGTTGTTGCGCGCACCTGCAGTCACTGCGCGATTAGAGACCGATTTTCTTATGCCTGTTCCAATAGGCACAACTCTCTTCATCACAGCCAAGATTGTTGGCCAACAAGGTCGGAAGGTTTACTCAGTTGCTACCGGTCGCCTCAATGCCCCTGACGGCCCAATCGCTACCCGAGCATCTTCGCTCTTCATTATCGTGCCAATGAACCACTTCCTTGATAATGCGCCAGCTGAATACATCGCAGCGATCAGAAATAATCCCGAGCTAATGTCCTTTGTCGATCCTGAGTTTAATATCAACCCATGAGCAATTTACAGGTACTGATCACCAGACTTGATCCAGATCTACCACTTCCGAACTATGCCAAGGGTGGCGATGCTGGTGCCGACATCTACTCACGAATCGATATCACACTGGCGCCGGGGGAGAGGGCACTTGTTCCCACAGGAATTTCAATCGCACTCCCAGATGGATATGTAGCACTTGTTCATCCACGTTCTGGCCTTGCGATCAAACATGGCGTCACGATGGTCAATGCACCAGGCACTGTTGATGCAGCGTTTCGCGGCGAACTTCAATGCATTTTGATTAATCACGACCGTAGTGAGTCCGTGACCTTTAAACGCGGTGACCGAATCGCGCAATTAGTTTTTCAGAAGGTAGAACGCGCTGATTTTATTGAAGTTCAATCGTTGCCGGGTTCAGGACGCGGCGAAGGTGGCTTTGGATCTACGGGTCGCGCATGAGCCAGCAAGAAGATCGCGAAAAAGTTCTCTCGGCTTTTGGTGGCAAGCGAGGGCTGATTGATACCGGCATTCCATCAATTCTCTTCCTTGTCATCTTTAACCTTCGTGATGACTTACAGGATGCGCTCTACGCAGCTATCGCAATCTCCTTGCTCTTAACCTTGATTCGCTTATCCCGTCGCGAGACCGTTCAACATGCATTCAGTGGCCTCATCGGAGTTCTCATCAGCGCCTGGTTTGCTAATCGAACCGGCAATCCGAGCGATCTCTATCTACCAAAGTTATTGACCAACCTTGGATATGGAACTGTCTATCTGATTGCAAATATCGCGGGCTGGCCGATCCTTGGTCTGATGCTCGGTCCAATCCTCGGCGAGAATCTTCTCTGGCGCCATGATCCAGCGCGCAAGCGGGCATATCTTCGTGCGAGCTGGCTCTGGGTAGGAATGTTCTTCCTCCGGATTGCTGTGCAGTACCCAATCTATAAGAGCGGGAATGTAAACCTCTTGGGCACCGTGAATCTAGCTATGGGCTATCCGCTATTTCTAGCCACAGGCTATGGAACATGGATGATTCTAAAGAGCGTGCCGATTACTAAGCACCATCAAGAGTAAAGCGCCTATTTCTAGAACTTAGCTCTTTGCGATAAAGCAATCTTTGAGCTGACCTTCTGCGACTGCAGAGGCAACGAAGAGAAGTTCATCCCCGGCAACAAAAACATCTGTTGGAGCAGGGGTAAGAACGCGTCCATCTCGAACAATCGCTGCAAGGGATGCATCTACAGGAAGAGCTACTTCCTCTACGGTTTTTCCAATACATGTCGATGAATCAGGGAGCGTTAACTCAACCAGGTTCGCCTGACCCTTACGGAATGAGAAGAGGCGCACTACATCGCCGACGCTCACTGCTTCTTCGACGAGTGCAGCGATGATGCGTGGAGTCGATACTGCAACATCTACGCCCCATGAGTGATCAAAGAGCCACTCGTTCTTTGGGTGATTAATTCGAGCGACAACGCGTGGCACGCCGTACTCAGTCTTTCCAAGAAGTGATGCAACGAGGTTTACCTTGTCATCTCCGGTTGCCGCAACGAGAACTTGGCAATCATTCAGGCTCGCCTTATCGAGCGATGCAATTTCGCAGGCATCAGCCATCAGCCATTCAGCGTCAGGGACGGATTCAAGTTTGAGGGCCTTTGGGTCACGGTCAATTAGCAGAACGCGATGTCCATTGTCGAGAAGTTCGCGT
>JBDLWK010000088.1:0-4467 GCA_039804335.1 Actinomycetota bacterium | reverse complement strand
AACAAGATTGATAAGGAAGGCGCCAACCCAGATAAGGTCCGCCAGCAGTTGACCGAGTACAACCTCATTGCTGAGGAGTACGGAGGAGACACAATCTTCGTAAACGTCTCTGCCAAGAAGGGCGAGGGCGTCGATGCACTTATCGACTCAATCTTGCTTACTGCAGATGCTGCTATCGATCTTCGCGCAATTGCTGAAGATGATGCTCGTGGTGTTGCTATTGAAGCCCACCTCGATCGTGGTCGTGGACCAGTAGCTACCGTTCTTGTTCAGCGCGGTACCTTGAAGGTCGGAGATGCAATCGTCGCCGGTGGTTCATTCGGTCGCGTTCGTGCAATGCTCGATGAGCACGGTGAGAATGTCACTGAGGCAGGCCCATCTCGTCCAGTACAGGTTCTCGGATTTACCTCCGTACCAAATGCTGGCGATACATTCCTTGTCGCAGAAGATGACCGCACTGCACGTCAGATTGCCGAAAAGCGTCAGGCAGCAGAGCGCAATGCTCAGCTCGCAAAGGCTCGCAAGAAGGTATCTCTCGAAGACTTCATGGAACAGTCCAAGATCTCTACGCTCAACCTTATTCTCAAGGGCGACGTATCTGGTTCTGTCGAAGCGCTCGAAGATGCACTTATGCAGCTTGATGTCGGAGCTGAAGTTGATCTTCGCGTCATCCACCGTGGCGTCGGTGCAATTACCAAGAGCGATATCACTCTTGCATCTGCATCAACTGCTGTTGTTATCGGCTTTAACGTTAAGCCAGAGCCGCAGACAGCTATCTTCGCCGATCAAGAAGGCGTCGAAGTTCGCTTCTACTCAGTTATCTATAACGCAATCGAAGAAATCGAGCTCTCACTTAAGGGTCTCCTCAAGCCAGAGTTCGAAGAGGTTGTATTGGGTAACGCAGAGGTCCGCGATCTCTTCAAGTCATCTAAGGTCGGAACAATCGCAGGTTCTATCGTTACCAACGGAATCATCCGTCGTAACGCTAAGGCTCGCGTTATCCGTGCCGGTGCAACGATTGCCGAGAGCGTCACCATCGAATCACTCAAGCGATTTAAGGATGATGCCACTGAAGTCCGCGAGGGCTTTGAGTGCGGTATCGGTGTAGGTAAGGGTGCTGACCTTCAGGTCGGAGACATCATTGAGGTCTTCGAGATGCAAGAGAAGAAGCGCGCTTAAGGCTGATTGGGTAATTAAATGGGAAAGAATCACCGCAGCGATAAAGTTGCAGACCGCATCAAGGTAGTAGTGGCACAGCTACTCGAGACGAAGATCAAAGATCCACGTCTCGGCTTTGTCACCATTACCGATGCGCGCGTGACTGGAGATCTCCAGCACGCCTCAATCTTCTACACCGTCTTTGGTGAAGATGATGAGCGCTCTGCAACTGCTGCGGCTCTTGAATCGGCAAAAGGTGTTATTCGTTCTGCTGTCGGCAAGGACCTCGGTACTCGCATAACGCCGACTCTTGAATTTATCCTTGATGGACTTCCAGAGTCAGCACGCGCGATGGATACCCTTCTAAATAAGGTGCATGAGCTTGACGCACAAGTGGCCAAGGCCCGTGAAGGCGCAAAGCCTGTTGTTGAAGATGCCTATAAGCAACCACGCGTCATAGACGAAGAGTAAATTTTCCTCCTATGTCTGACGGATTCTTGGTAGTTGATAAAGCTCCAGGGATGACCAGCCATGATGTTGTGGCAATAGGTCGTCGCGCTCTCAACACTCGCAAAGTCGGCCATGCCGGCACCCTTGATCCAATGGCAACGGGCGTTCTCGTTCTTGGCTACAACAATGGAACTCGGCTTCTGCAATACATCACCGATGGCGATAAGAGCTACACCGCAACCATTGTCCTTGGCGCATCAACAACAACTGATGACCATGAAGGTGAAATCACCTCGACAGCAGATGCATCGAATGTAAGCAATGAAGATATCAAAGGCATTCTTGCCACTATGGTCGGCGAGATTATGCAGCGGCCTACAAATGTTTCTGCAATCAAAGTAGATGGAAAGCGCGCATATGATCGTGCACGCTCAGGGGAGGAGTTTGAACTTCCTGCTCGCAAAGTCACTATCTCTCAATTAGATATTCTCGATATTCGCCACAGAGAAGCAACAACCTTGGTGGATGTAGCTGTGACATGTTCTGCAGGCACCTATATCCGAGCGATTGCTAGAGATTTAGGCGCAGAGCTCAAAGTTGGAGGCCATCTCAACGTCTTGCGTCGCACCCGAGTCGCAGGATTCACTCTCGATCAGGCAATCGGCATTGATCAACTGAAGGGCGGACGTTTCCCCACTTTAGATTTAGCTGATGTGGCACGTGCAACATTTCCGGTCCGTGAGCTCGAACTTGAAGAGGTCAATGAACTCTCTTTTGGACGCCCACTATCTCCTAATGCCTCAGATGAAATCACTGCCGCTCTCTCACCCGATAATCGCCTCATTGCATTACTGAAGAATTCAATTGATAAGGCAAAACCAGTCGCGGTTTTTGCAGCGGCGAACTAGGTAGGGCAAGATAAAGCCATGAGCGAGTCCACAGTCGTAGTCATCGGAGTCTTCGATGGCGTACATAAGGGACACCAAGCTCTCCTCAACCGCGCCAAAGAGATTGCTGATGGCCGTTCAATCATTGCGCTGACCTTTGACCCACATCCTCGTGCTGTCTTTGCTCCAGATTCAGTTCCACCCATGCTGACCACCTTGGCAGATCGCGTCGAACTATTAAAGATTCACAATGCTGACCAAGTTGCAGTCATGAAGTTCAATGAGCAATTTGCAGCTATGAGCCCCGAGAAGTTTGTTGAAGATATTCTCGTAAAGCAGCTCCATGTCAGCACTGTCATCGTGGGTAAGAACTTCACCTATGGCTCCAAAGCTGCAGGAAATGTGGAGACTCTCAAGGAAGATGGTGCTCGCCATAATTTCTCTGTTGATGTGCAGGAACTTGCTGGGGGAGATGAGGTCATCTCATCTTCTCGAATTAGAAATCTTGTTCTTGAGGGCAAAGTTGAGCAAGCTCGTGAACTTCTAGGCCGACCACACCGCCTAGATGGAATAGTTGTTCATGGCGAAAAGCGTGGCCGCGAGATCGGTTATCCAACTGCCAACCTTGGCAAGATTGATGGTCAAACAATCCCCGCCGATGGAATCTATGCCGGATGGCTAACGGTCGGAATTAACTTCTGGCCGGCTGCAATTTCAATCGGCACCAATCCAACATTTGAAGGTGACCGTGGTCGTCAAGTTGAGGCATATGCTCTTGATCAACAAGGTTTAGATCTTTATGACAAGGCGGCATCAATAGAGTTCGGTTGGTTCTTACGCCCAACCCTTAAGTTCGATGGACTCGATGAGCTCTTAGTGCAGATGAAGAAGGATTGCGATGAAGCGCGCCGGCTCACTGAGAATTAAATTAGTTGCAGTTTTAGTTTCGCTTACTTCTCTAATGTCTCTAACCATTTCTTACCCTGCTTTTGCTGCCGTGTATTCCATCTCTCAACTCACGGGAGGTGCTGCTTACGCCCCAAGTGTTTACGGTCAGACTTTTCTCGTTCCGGCAGCAAAATCGGGAACTATCTCAAGTGTTACAAATCTGGGTGTAACAATTTTGAATGGATCATACCCGAGCGTTGTGTGGGCAAAAGTATGGAATTCTCCCAGCAAAACAACTTTGATTGCATCTTCGTCCAATTCCTACACGACGACCTTTAATTCTGGTGGATTTACGACAACTGCGACTTTTTCTTTGACTTTTCCAGAGTTTCAAGTCGCTGGAGGAAGTAGCTATTATCTTGAGATCGGAAGAAGTTCTGGGAATGGAAGTTTCTACGTGTCTGAAGCACCAAGCAATCCATATGCAGACGGATCTGTTTATCATGCAGGCGTAATCGACACGAATTACGATTTGCGGTTTAAACTGGATATAACTTTGGGTATCTCCGCAACTGCCCCCACTCTTTCGACTGCACCAACAGCAGTAAAGGGTATGGCGACAACATTGACATCTGTTACCTCCGTGGCTGGCTCCATCTCCTTTAGAAACAACGGAAAACCGATACCTGGTTGCCACAAGGTTCTTGCAACGGGTTCGCCAGCAACTGCAAATTGCTCATGGAAGCCACCCGTGAAAGGCACGTCAAAAATTACGGTGACGCTATTTCCTAGCGATACTGGAACCTATAACAACACTCCTTCCATCGATGGATTGATTCTTGTCGCCCCAAGAAGTTCCAAGCGCTAAATCGGGCTCAATTTGGGTTATCCACAGGCTTAGCCTAGAATTCAGGCTGTCCACGAGTAAGCGTTCTTCCGTGATCCAAACCGGTAGACCTCTGGTCAGTAGTAAATAAGATGAAAAGGAAATGACATGTCATTAACACCAGAAGTAAAGAAAGAAATCATTGCAAAGTACGGCTCATCAGCTACTGATACCGGAAGCCCTGAAGCTCAGGTCGCT
>JBDLWK010000087.1:0-4538 GCA_039804335.1 Actinomycetota bacterium | reverse complement strand
AATTTTTGCCTGCGAATTAACGAGCGATGGATTAATAAGGTCGCGGACATGGATAAATCCAATGACCTCATCCGATGAACCACGAACTACTGGATAACGGGAATGTGATTTCTCAGAGGCGAGCGCCATCGCCTTTGCGATTGTGAGTGAACCATCAATGAAGTCGACCTCAGTACGAGGAACCATCAACTCATGCACCTGTCGCTCGGAAGCGTTAAAGACTTCTTCAACGATGTCGCGCTCTTCATCGGTCAGAGCGGCATGGCCGGTAACGAGGTCAAGGAGCTCTTCTTCCGACATCTGCTCGCGAGCCTGCTTTGGATCGATTCCAAAGAGTCGAAGAACGAGGTCTGTCGATTTTGAGAGCAACCAGATAACTGGGCGGAAGATATTTGCAATGACATCAATAAACCCAGCAGACCACATCGCAATCGGTTCAGAGCGAAAGAGCGCCAACTTCTTTGGGACGAGCTCGCCGAAGACGAGAGAGATATAGGCGATGATCAGAGTCAGACCGACGAGTGATGTCGTATTTGCCACGCCATTCTTGAGGCCACGATCTTCTAGCCATGGGATAACAAATTGGCCGAGCTTCTCAGCACCTAGAGCAGCTGAGAGAAATCCGGAGAGGGTCACACCTACCTGCACAGCGGCGAGGAGGCGGTTGGGATTGGAGTGGAGCTTGGCGACCTTTGCGCCACGGCGACCACGAAGTGCGACCTGACGCACCTGCGATTCACGGAGTGAGATCAGAGCGATTTCGGCTGCGACAAAGAGGGCGCCGAGGAGAATCAGGAAGATTACAAGGGCAATTGGAGCGAAAATCGAGCCGGTCGGCGCAGGGTCCATAGTGTGAGAAGTGTAGCGAGCCTCTTCCCCCTCGGTCTACTCGCCGATAACCTTGCCCCGTTGGCCAACCGGCCAACGCCTTACCCTCGGACCGTCGGGCACGTACCTGCCCGGATAAGGAAGAAGAAAAATGGCATCAGTAGTATTCGAAAATGCATCACGCATCTACCCAGGCACAACCTCTCCTGCTGTAGACAAGCTCAACCTCACCGTCGCAGATGGCGAGTTCTTGGTTCTTGTCGGGCCATCAGGTTGCGGTAAGTCAACATCACTTCGCATGTTGGCTGGCCTTGAGGAGATTGATGGCGGACGCATTCTTATCGGCGACCGCGACGTAACAAACGTTGCTCCTAAGGATCGCGATATTGCAATGGTCTTCCAGTCATATGCGTTGTACCCACACATGACAGTTGCAGAGAACATGGGCTTTGCGCTCAAGATTGCTGGCGTCGATAAGGCAGAGCGCGATAAGCGCGTCCGCGAGGCAGCAAAGCTTCTCGATCTTGAGCTCTACTTAGAGCGTAAGCCAAAGGCTCTCTCAGGCGGTCAGCGTCAGCGCGTTGCAATGGGTCGTGCGATTGTTCGCGAACCACAGGTCTTCTTGATGGATGAGCCATTGTCTAACCTCGATGCAAAGCTCCGTGTTGCAACTCGTACCCAGATTGCAGCGCTTCAGCGCCGTCTTGGTATCACAACAGTTTATGTAACACACGACCAGGTCGAGGCTATGACCATGGGCGATCGCGTTGCAGTTCTCAAGGATGGTCTCCTCCAGCAGGTAGATACACCTCGCAACCTTTACGACAAGCCAGCTAACGCCTTCGTTGCAGGCTTTATCGGTTCTCCTGCGATGAACCTCCTTACAGCTCCAGTCTCAGGCGGAAAGGCTCGCCTCGGAGATCTCGATATCGATGTTCCTGCATCAGCTGGATCATCAATCATCGTAGGTATTCGTCCAGAAGGTTGGGTTCCATCATCAACTGGTTTCCACGTTCTCGTAGAGGTCGTTGAAGAGCTTGGCTCAGATGCATTCGTATATGGCAAGCCTGCAGATACAAATGTTCAGTTCGCTAACGCATCAGATGAAGGCGCACAGGTAATCGTTCGCTGGGATCCAAAGAACCCACCAAAGCCAGGCGAGACTGTCACAGTTTCAAACGTAGCTAACGCTGTTCATCTCTTCGATGCAACAACAGGAGCACGTATTAACTAAGTTCTTAATAAGAAAAGCCCCGTCGGTGATCCGGCGGGGCTTTTCTTATTCTCCAATTGTGTCTGCGTAATTCCAGAGGTCGTAGTCATCAAGATTGATCGAGGTAAATCCTCTCACCTCAAGTGCCGAGACCAGCTGTGCTCGATGCTCTGTTGCGTGATGTATCGCTTGAGAGATGATCGTTGATCGCTTACGAATGATGATCTGACCATTCCATTCACGTTCAACGCCTCCTTCAGGCAATAAGGAAGCTGCAAGTAGAACAGCATCTGCCGCCTTCACATATTCAATTGAGGTGAGGAGATCACGAGCTGTAGCAGGTTGAATCTCTGTCAGATCCAACTTCTTCTGCCAGGCAGCGCTCTCTTCTTCAGTGAAAGCGCTCTTATCGAGCAAGCGCCAGCCATACCAGGTCGCAGAGCTTGCAATATGGCGGACAATCTCACGAACAGTCCATTCAGGATTTACCGCATAAGCGTCAAGCGCCTCATCTGGTAACTGAGAGACTTTGGTAAATATCTCTTCGTTAGCCCAGGCCATATGTTTCAATAATTTAGCTGCATCCATATGGCGAGGGTAAACCTTTTAGGATATTTCTAAAACCCCTCGGAGCACATGTGCCTTACCAGCGCCAGTAACTCTCCAACTGCCATCCATTACAAGTGCTGTGTTCTCATCAATTCCAATCAACGTTGTATCAGCACCGCCACGTGCAATAAATGATGCAACGCGATCAGGGAGCCAGCCCAGCATCTTGTCGTAATGAGGAATCACCTCAATATCTGGCAGAAGATTAAGTCCCGCGCTATGGCTTGATTTACGGATTCCCATAATCGTCCCGCCAAATGCCATCGCCCCAGCAGAACATCCAGCAAGAGATGCTCCTGACATCCATTGATCGCAGATCGCATCCCATAACGGTGAGCCCTTAAAGACATCTGCGATCCGATGTGGGTCTCCCCCGGAGAAATAGATCAAACCTGCATCTTTAATCGCATCAACATAATCGGGATTGAATGCATCCTCACGTTCATGGATGGGCAGGTAGAGAGATTCGCATCCAATACGTTCGCATTGCTCTTCGCCACGTCTGCGCCAATAGCTGCGCTTATCTTCACCTTCATGCGATGAGGCAGTTGGAATTTGAACAAAGAGGTTCTTCTTGCCACGTAGAAATGCAGAATGCAGGAGTCCGGTTTCGAACTCCTGCATCTGCGGTGAATACTCTCCAGAACCGACGAGCGCGAGGACTCCGGGGTTCTGGTTCATTACGATTAAGCCATATCTATCGCTTAAATCGCTGGTGCGATTAAGCCATAGCCTTCTTAAGATTTTCATCAATTGAAGCAAGGAACTGCTGCGTCGTTTGGTACGGCGCATCATTTGAGATCAAGAGCGCGAGGTCCTTGGTCATCTTTCCTTCTTCAACTGTCTTAACGCAGACCTCTTCAAGGGTCTTTGCGAACTTCGCAAGCTCTGCATTGTTATCAAGCTTTGCACGGTGAGCTAAGCCCTGAGTCCAAGCGAAGATAGATGCGATTGGATTTGTTGAAGTCTCTTTGCCAGCCTGGTGATCGCGGTAGTGACGTGTCACTGTTCCGTGAGCTGCCTCTGACTCGCAGACCTTTCCATCTGGTGTCATAAGTACAGATGTCATCAAACCAAGTGAGCCGTAACCCTGTGCGACTGTGTCAGATTGAACGTCACCATCGTAGTTCTTACATGCCCAGACGTATCCGCCCTCCATGCGAAGTGACATAGCAACCATGTCATCGATCAAGCGGTGCTCGTACCAGATGCCGGCAGCTTCGAATTGAGTCTTGAACTCTGCCTGGTAAACCTCTTCAAAGATATCCTTAAAGCGGCCATCGTATGCCTTGAGGATTGTGTTCTTTGTTGAGAGATAGACCGGGAACTTGCGGAGAAGTCCGTAGTTCAGTGATGCGCGTGCGAAGTCGTAGATTGACTTATCAACGTTATACATAGCAAGAGCTACGCCAGATGATTCAAAGTTATAGACCTCATGCTCGATAGGAGCTGAACCATCTTCTGGAACGTATGTGAGTGTGAGCTTTCCTGGACCCGGTACCTTGAAATCTGTCGCACGGTATTGATCACCGAATGCGTGGCGACCGATAACGATTGGCTGAGTCCAGTGAGGAACCAAGCGTGGAACGTTTGAGATGATGATGGGTTCACGGAAGATCACGCCACCGAGGATGTTGCGGATTGTTCCGTTAGGAGACTTCCACATCTTCTTGAGACCGAACTCTTCAACGCGAGCTTCATCAGGAGTGATGGTTGCGCACTTAATACCAACGCCATGCTTCTGAATAGCTTTAGCGGCATCGATGGTGACCTGGTCGTCTGTTGCATCGCGATGCTCCATACCGAGGTCGTAGTACTCGAGATTGACGTCGAGGTAAGGCAGGATCAACTTATCCTTGATGAACTGCCACATGATGCGAGTCATCTC
>JBDLWK010000086.1:0-4611 GCA_039804335.1 Actinomycetota bacterium | reverse complement strand
TATTTCGCGATCTGCAGAGTCAAGCGAATGGCGGCGCCACTCTTGAAGGTACTTATCGATTCCAATTGGAGACTTCTCTACTTCATCGCGAAGGATTTCAGCCTTCTCCTGAAGTCGACGTAGCCGTCCCTCAAGTATCCGAACCCGGCTCTTTGTAGGTGTTGGGCTAAAGAAGGCGAAACGAATTTCAAATCCTTCATCTTCCCAAGCATCTGCGCTGACGGTCTCGGTGAGCGCCTCGAAACGTGCCATTCCCTCTTTGGTGATGGCATAGACAATTCTTGGACGCTTGCTCCCCCGGTCGACCTCTTCTTCCTGGATATTTCCAGCTAGAAGCATTCGACGAAGTTGCGGATAGAGAACTGAGAATGAGATCGCCTTGAAAGGGCCAAAGATGGTCACCATTCGCTTGCGGAGCTCATAGCCATGGAGCGGACCCTGCGCCAAAAGCCCAAGGAGCGCAAACTCCAGGGATTCCACGCGTGAACGCATCTGATGACCAGTTTCTCTGATTTCGGCTTATGCCGATGAATATATCGATTCGATATATCTAGGTGATAGTTAACCCGATATAGCTCGAAAGCGCAAAGGCGACACGCTCGCGCCCTACCTGTGGCCCAGGCCACTCACGCCTACCCTTAAACCGCCTTCCCCATTTGTAGCTGGCGCCACCGATTTACGGTTCGGTGCCCCTTTTGGAAAGGTTTCACATGTCCCTTACTTGGAAACTCCACGGAGATGGCAAGTCGATCGCCGCTGGCGATGTCGTTTCAACAGATGAGCGCCTTACCTGGCCGCGCACAATTGGCGTTGGCCTTCAGCATATCGCCGCGATGTTTGGTGCAACATTTCTCGTTCCGATTATCACGGGCTTTCCGCCAACAACGACTCTCTTCTTCTCAGGTATCGGAACAATTCTCTTCCTTCTGATTACTAAGAATCGCGTTCCAAGTTATCTCGGTTCATCTTTTGCCTTCCTTGGGCCAATCGGAGCAGCAATGGCCGATAAGTCAGCGGGAATGGCTGGAGCACTTGGCGGAATCGTCTTTACCGGCGTTGTTCTTGCGCTTGTGGGTCTCGTAGTCAAGGCGGCCGGCATAAATTGGATCAATGCAATTCTTCCACCTGTTGTCACAGGAACAATCGTGATCGTAATTGGTTTCAACCTTGCAGGTGCCGCAAAGGGCAACTTTGTTCAAGATCCACTTCTTGGAATTATTACCCTCTCATCAATCGCTCTTATTAGTGCAATCTCAAAGGGTTTCTTGGGACGCATCAGCATCTTCGCTGGAATCGTAATTGGTTATGTCGTCGCTCTGATTCAGGGCAATGTAAAGACAGAAGAGATTTCCGCGGCTGCATGGTTTGCAGTACCAACATTTACCGCACCATCTTTCAAGTTCAATATCATGATTCTCTTCTTGCCAGTAGTTCTCGTACTGATTGCTGAGAACGTTGGTCATGTCAAGGCAGTTGCAGCCATGACTGGAAAAGATCTTGATGACCAGATGGGTAGCGCGCTCTTCGCTGATGGAGTTGCAACAACCCTTGCTGGTGCTGGCGGAGGTTCAGGAACAACTACCTACGCTGAGAACATCGGTGTAATGGCGGCAACTCGTGTCTACTCAACAGCTGCTTACTGGATTGCTGGCGCAGGTGCGATTCTTCTCGGCCTCTCACCTAAATTCGGTGCCGTCTTAAGTGCAACTCCTGTTGGCGCTCTCGGTGGCGTTGCCGTCGCTCTCTTTGGAATGATTGGAATCCTCGGTGCACGTATCTGGATTGAATCTAAGGTTGATTTCTCTGATTCAAATAACCTGATAATTGCGGCCACTGCAATCATCATTGGAATCGCTGATATTTCATGGACTAAGGGTCAATACACATTTAACGGAATCATCAATGCGACTCTCGTTGCAGTTGTTGGTTACCAGATTCTTAACATGGCATCAAAGCTCCGTAAGTAATTCAGTAATTGCTCAGTGAACGCTAGGCTCTGCGAGTGATTCCAACACGTTACCCGGAATACCTCGTCGCGGCGATGATTATCATCCTCGCACCAGGGCCTAGCGTTCTCTTTGTTATTGCGAGAGCTATCGCTTGGGGACGAGCAACTGCGGTTCTGACCGTTCTAGGAAATGTTTCAGGGTCTTTCGTCCTCTCATCTCTCGTTGCCCTCGGCATTGGGCCCATCTTGCAGAGATATGAGATTGCATATGTCGCAGTTCAATGGGGTGGTGGCCTCTACCTGATCCACCTCGGTATCGATGCGATTCGCAAACGTGCCGTTCATGCATCAGATATGACAAACCAAGGCCCCATCGGCCCGACTCCCCTATCTTCGATCCGCGATGGATTCTGGGTTGGAGTTCTTAATCCGAAGGCGATTGTCTTCTTCGCAGCAGTACTCCCCCAATTTGTTGATATCGATGGTGGCGATGTGACCAAGCAACTTCTCTTTCTTGGCCTGACCTTCTGTGTGCTCGCCTTCTTCTCAGATGGCGCATGGGGGCTACTCGCCGGATATGCGCGAAGATGGCTGGCATCGAGCAATCAGCGTCTAGAGAAGCTACGAGCATTTGGTGGCACGATCATGATCATTCTCGGCCTAGCTGTGTTGTACTCCGCAATTGTCGGTGGCTAGCGAGAGAATGCGCTTATGAAGAAACCATCGACACCAGCCCGCGAATTCATCGCTCCCTCCGATCTCACCTTTGGATTCTCAACCTGCAAGCGCTGCATCTGGATTAAGTACTGGTTCTCTTTCGAACTCAAAAAAGATTTTCCTTTGGTAAAAAGTCTCTCTACATTTCAAGAAGAGCACTTTCGCCGCGCACCAATGCCGGCTCTCGATCCTTCACTTCCTGCTGGCACAGTAAAACAGTGGGGACAATGGGTTAAGTCGAAGAATATTGTCATCAACGGCATCGAAAGCCAGTGGAAGCTACGCGGCATCTATGACCTCTTAGGTCATTACGATGATGGCTCTGTTGGAATCATCGATTGCAAGGTCTCTGATTCAGAGCGCGATAGCGGTGACTTCTATGCCCCACAACTAGAGGCTTATGCATATACCCTTGAAAATCCCTTAAGTGGCAAGGCTTTTCCAGTAAAGACTATGGGTCTTTTAATCTGGAAGTTAGCTGGTGTTGCACAGACTCGACCTAATGAATTTGTCTCCAACGAGATGGGCTTCGGAGTAAACCAGGTATATGTACCAGTCGAGCGCGATCCCGCTCGGTTAGCGACGCTCCTTGAAGATTTCATCTCCGTCATAGATGGTGACGAACCGGCAGCTGGCGAGAATTGCCATGCCTGCAACTACCTCGATGGTCGCCTTAAGCTCGAAAGTTAGTTCTTCTCATCCTCATCAGCGTTTGGCTTTGCACCCTTTACCGCATAGGTATCGACGTATTCTTGACCTGACATCTGCTGAATGCGCTTCATAATTGCATCGGCACATTCACGTAAGAAGAGCGCATCACGCGAATCGCCTTCGAAGTACATTGGTTCACCAAATGTCATTCCCACGCGCTTGACCTTCGGAACCACCGTTCCAGTCGGTTGAATCTTGTCGGTATTGAACATCGCAACCGGAATAACTGGCGCTCCAGATTCGATGGCAAGACGTGCGATTCCGGTGCGCGCCTTATAGAGACGTCCATCAGGTGAGCGGGTTCCTTCAGGATAAATGCCGAGGCACTTTCCATCAGCTAGGACCTGCAAACCTGTAATGAGCGCGGCCTCGCTGCGGCGACCACCAGAGCGATCTACCGGCACCTGGCCGAGTGCAATAAATGTCAGCTTCTTGATAAAGCCCTTTGGTCCCGGGCTGGTGAAGTACTCGCTCTTGGCGAGGAAGGTGACTTTTCGTGGGACGACGAGCGGCATAAAGATAGAGTCGCTAAATGAGAGGTGATTGGAAGCGATGATGACTGGACCAGTGGCCGGTACATTGCGAAGACCTTTTACCTTGGGGCGGAAGAGGAGCATCAAGAATGGGGTCAAGAATGCTCGCAAGGTGCCGTATGGCAGGTTGTTCATGGCGACAATCTATTACAAGGTGCCTGCTCGCGCGAATATATGCGTAATTTTTGAGAGCTTTCCAGGTACTTATGTGAAAGTATTCCAGCATGGCGCCCGGCGACCCTGACCCAAGAAATCCACAGAACGGCTCAGATGACGAGCAAGAGTTAATCAACGCTGAATTTGAAGCGATGGTCTCAAGCCTTAATCTCGATCAATCATCACCACGCACTTATCTCGATGAGTTAGAGGAGATTGAGAAGAGTGAGTCTACGCAAGTTCTTACTCCTCCTCGCATTAAGCGCGGCCTTCACGGCACCCTCGTGCATGTAATTGCCTCGATAAAGCGCTGGTGGAAACGGCCACATTCTGAAGATGGAGATGGAGCAATCGTATGAGCAACTTTCGATGGGCAATTATCGGCACAGGTGGAATCGCACGTGCATTTACTGAAGATCTCAAACGACTCGAAGGTCACGAAGTTGTAGCAGTCGGGTCTCGCAACATCGAATCTGCTCAGAAGTTTGCCGCAGATTTTTCAGGAGTAGTCCCTTATGGAAGTTACGAAGAGCTGGTCGAAGTAGA
>JBDLWK010000085.1:0-4657 GCA_039804335.1 Actinomycetota bacterium | reverse complement strand
CAGCATTCACAATGAAGGGCACATGGGACGGCGCAAAGGCTGGAACATACTTCGAGCAGGCTTACACAGCTGTTAAGGGCAAGGTAGATGCAGTGTTGGCTCCAAACGACAACAACGCAGCTTCAATCATTGCAATCCTCGACAAGAACAAGCAGAAGGCAATCATTTCAGGCCAGGATGCTTCACTTGCAGGACTTCAGAACGTTCTCCTTGGCAAGCAGACAGCAACTGTCTACAAGCCATTCACAGTAGAAGCTAAGGTTGCAGCAGATCTCGCAATCAACCTTCTTAACGGAAAGACTGTTTCAGCTCCTAAGAAGCTTGCAGACGGCACACCATTCTTCGCATCAAAGCCAATCTTGATCAAGGCTGCAAATGTTAAGACTGTTGTTGCTGCAGGCGATGCAAAGGCTGCAACACTTTGCGTTGGTGCAGTTAAGGCAGCATGTACTAAGTACGGAATCAAGTAAGTCAAAGACCGTAGTTAGTAAATAAGCAGTAAAAAGTGAAGAACCTTGCGCTAGAGATAGCGCAAGGTTCTTCACTATTGCAAGCAGATCATTTTTTCTCGAGCGTCGCATAGAGGGATTTCACACATGAGTTCACCGGTAGTTCAATTAGTTGATATCAAGAAGAGTTTCGGACCAGTAGACGTTCTTAAGGGAATCGATATCACTTGCTATGCAGGACAGGTCACTGCTCTAGTCGGCGATAATGGTGCCGGAAAGTCGACCCTCATTAAGGGGTTATCGGGAGTTCAGCCTTATGACTCTGGAAAAGTAATCTTTGCCGGCGAAGAAGTTGATATCAATTCTCCTGGCCAGGCCAGTTCACTCGGCATCGAAGTTGTATATCAAGATCTCGCACTCTGCGAAAACCTCGACATTGTTCAAAATATGTTCCTCGGCCATGAAGAGATGCTCAGTGGCACACTTCACGAGCCAGAGATGGAGCGTCTAGCAACTAAGGCGCTACAGAGCCTCTCAGTAAAGACTGTTAAATCAGTACGACAAAAAGTTTCTTCACTCTCTGGTGGTCAGCGCCAGACAGTTGCGATTGCGCGCTCAGTTCTGCGCGAAGCAAAGCTTGTAATCCTCGATGAGCCAACAGCAGCGCTCGGCGTCGCACAGACTGAGCAGGTTCTCAATCTGGTACAGCGCTTGGCCTCACAAGGCGTCGCTGTCATCATCATTAGCCACAACCTCAATGATGTATTCCAAGTAGCAGATCAAATTTCAGTTCTCTATCTCGGCAAGATGGTTGCAAATCTTGATCGTCGACAGACCACTTATGACGACGTTGTCGCATACATCACCGGAACAAAGACTCAGGAAGGTAATTAATATCGTGGCAGAGCAACCAGTAACTTCATTAGCAAGTGGCCACGAGGGCACAGTCCGAGACCAAACCCGTGCCTATCTCCTTCGCCTCAAAGATGGCGAGATGGGCTCAATCCCGGCAATTGGCGCGACCATCTTCCTCGCCCTGATCTTTCAATTCTTAAGCCCATACTTCTTCACCAATATCAACTTCACAAATATGTTTGTGCAGGCAGCTGAGCTGACAATGCTTGCAGCTGCACTCGTCTTCGTAATTCTGCTCGCAGAGATCGATCTCGCCGCAGGTGTGACTGCAGGTGTTGCGATGGCAGTCTTCATCCGATTCCTTAAAGCTGGCTGGTCTTGGATCCCAGCGCTTGGCGCAAGCTTTGTCGTCGGAATCATTGTGGGAACAGTTATCGGATATATCGTCGCGAAAATTGGTGTCCCTTCATTTGTGGTGACTCTCGCCTTCTTCCTTGGGTTCCAAGGCCTTCAACTCCTTCTCCTCGGTGAAGGTGGCGTCTACCGCATCGAAGTCCCAGAGGTAATTGCGATTATGAATAGCAATATGCCTGCTTGGGGTGGATGGTTGATGCTCGTTGCATGCCTTGCAATCTCATTAGTAATTTCTATCTGGGATCGCGCTCGTCGCGCACGCGTTGGGCTAGTAAATAAGCCATTCTCAATCATCATCATGAAGCTCTCAGCAATCGGAGTACTTGCAGCAATTGCAATTAGCATCATGAATACCAACCGCAGCCAGGGCGTTATCCCAATTCAGGGCGTTCCGATCGTTGTTCCAATTGTCGTAGTCATCCTCGGAATCTGTACCTTGATTCTTGACCGTACAAAGTTTGGTCGCCATCTCTACGCAGTCGGTGGAAATCCTGAAGCTGCACGTCGTGCGGGTATCAAGGTCGTCTCAATCCGTGTCTGGGCCTTTATTATCTGTTCAATTCTCGCTGTGGTTTCAGGACTCTTCCACGCTAGCCGCCTACAGAGCGTTGATGGCTCAGCCGGTAAGACAATCGTTCTCTCAGGTGTAGCTGCAGCCGTTGTGGGTGGCGTTAGCCTCTTCGGTGGCCGCGGTCGCATCTCACATGCAGTTATCGGTGCATTTGTTATCACAATGATCGATAACGGCCTTGGACTTCTTCAGATGCCTGCTGGCGTGAACTACCTTGTTCAAGGTGGCGTTCTCCTTCTCGCAGCAACTATCGATGCACTAGCGCGACGCCGCGGTGGAGTCGTCGGTCGTAATTAGGCTGATCGACACCTGGTAGGTAGCTATGAAGTTCACTGACGGCTTCTGGCTCTTGCGAGAAGGCGTGACAGCCATCCATGCAACCCACTTACAGAAGGTGGAGCAGAGCTCCGATGGATTTCGGGCGCTAGTTGCACCGAAGCTCGTCGAAGATCGTGGCGCAACTTTAAATTCGGCTCTCATCGAACTTGAGTTCTCCTCACCTCTGGCAGATGTGATCGGGGTACGAGTCCGCCACCATCGCGGTGGAGATGACTCTCTCTCATTTGATCTCACCCAAGAGAATCCAGCGACCACATTCACTGAGAGTGATAGCTCTATTTCATATACCTCTGGTTCTTTGACGGCGCAGATGAGTAAAGGTGCCTCTTTTAACCTCGAATTTATCGCAGATAGCAGAGTGATTACCCATCAACGGAGCAAGAGCATCTCTATCTTTAAAGATAATGGAGCCCATTACCTCTCTGCGCAGCTCAATCTCGGTGTGGGTGAATTGGTCTACGGACTCGGAGAGCGCTTCACTGCATTTACTAAGAATGGGCAGAGCGTTGATAGCTGGAATGCCGATGGCGGTACAAGTAGCGAGCAGGCTTATAAGAATATTCCTTTCTATCTCACCAATCGCGGCTATGGCCTCTTTGTAAATAACACCGGCAAAGTTTCTTTTGAGGTTGCGAGTGAATCAGTTGAGAAAGTCCAGTTCAGTGTTGAAAGCCAAGATCTTCAATACTTTCTTATTTACGGTCCGACACCTGCCGAAATATTAGAGAAGTACACCGCACTTACCGGGCGTGCTCCACAGTTACCCGAGTGGAGTTTTGGTTTGTGGCTCAGTACATCCTTTGTGACAGATTACGATGAGAAGACCGTCTCTTCTTTCATCAACGAGATGGAGAAGCGCGAAATTCCACTCGATGTATTTCACTTCGATTGCTTCTGGATGCGCGAATACCAGTGGTGCGACTTCGAATGGGATCCACGGACATTCCCAGAACCGGCGGCGATGCTGGCGCGTCTAAAGGCGAAAGGTTTGAAGATATCGCTCTGGATCAATCCTTATATTGGCCAGGCTTCACCGCTCTTCGCTGAAGGCAAGGCTGGTGGATACTTCCTCAAGCGCCCCGATGGATCAGTCTGGCAGTGGGATTTATGGCAAGCCGGAAATGCGATTGTTGATTTTACTAACCCAGCTGCGCGCGAATGGTTTAAATCAAAGTTACGTCCACTTCTCGAAATGGGTGTGGATTGCTTTAAGACTGATTTCGGCGAAAGAATTCCCACTGATGTTACTTATTTCAATGGCGCAGATCCGATTCAGATGCACAATCTTTATACGCAGTTATATAACGCAACTGTCTGGGAGCTACTGCAAGAAGTAAAAGGCGCTGATGCGATTCTCTTTGCTCGCAGCGCAACTGCGGGTGGACAGAAGATGCCAGTGCATTGGGGTGGCGATAACACTTCATCATTTGAGTCAATGGCCGAAAGTCTGCGAGGCGGTTTAAGCCTTTCATTGAGCGGTTTTGGCTACTGGAGCCACGATATTGGCGGCTTTGAAGGAAATCCAGATCCAGCTGTTTTTAAACGTTGGCTTGCATTTGGTCTCTTGAGTTCACATAGTCGATTACATGGCAACGAATCTGTCCGCGTTCCATGGAGCATTGATGAAGAAGCAGTTGATGTAACACGAACCTTCGTAAATCTAAAGAAGAAGCTACATCCGTACTTAGTCAAAACGATGCAAGAGGTAACAGCAAAAGGCCTGCCCATGATGCGCCCAATGCTCCTTGAATTTCCAGAAGATCCCACAGCATGGTTCTTAGATCAACAGTACATGCTCGGACCTGATTTATTAGTTGCACCTGTATTTACTTCAAGCGGTAAAGTGACTTTCTATCTGCCATTAGGTCAGTGGCGCAATTACTTCACTGATGAAGTAATCGACGGCGGTCGCTGGCTCACAGAGACCCACGGATTTGAAACCCTTCCTTTATATTCGCGCATTGGAGAAAAATGAGCAAAGTACTTGATAGCTACCAGAAGAGAACTACTGAATTCTTAGATGCCCTCG
>JBDLWK010000084.1:0-4688 GCA_039804335.1 Actinomycetota bacterium | reverse complement strand
GTTCTCGAAGCTTTGCGCGAGAGCGTTCCGGCAACAGAGATCATGGTTGCTCGCGGCGTTGATATCGATGATCGCATCGCTGAATCACTTCAGCTTGCACTTAACCTCGGTCTTCAGATCAAGGAAGTCCACCGAGCATCTCTTGAATCGATTGCACCAAATAGCCAGGGAATCATCCTCGGAATTAAGCCATTCCAATATTCAAGCTATGAAGAGATTTGTGACCGCGCAAAGGGTGCAAAACTGATTGTTGCCCTTGATGGCGTTACTGATCCCCGCAACCTCGGAGCTGTTACCCGTTCAGCTGCAGCCTTTGGGGCCTCTGGAATCATTATTCCTGAGCGTAGAGCAGCTGCTTTAACAGCATCAGCCTGGAAGACATCAGCTGGCGCCGCCGCTCGTCTACCAATTGCCCAGGTAACAAACCTTGCTCGCACAATCGATGATGCCAAGAAGCGCGGCATGTTTATCGTCGGTCTCGATGGCGATGCTGATGTTGAACTTTCGGAGATGAAGGTTGCTAAGGAAGATCTCATGATTATCGTTGGATCAGAGGGCAAGGGTCTGGCACGTCTTACACGCGAGAAGTGCGATCTCATTGTTTCGATTCCAATTAGCTCATCTACCGAATCTCTTAATGCATCAGTTGCAACTTCAATCACATTGTTCTGGATAGACGAGCAACGTCGCAAAGGTTAAGTGATGAAATACAACCGATTTATTGTTTGTGGTGACTCGTATAGCGAGGGCATGACTGATGAGGTTGTAGATGGAAATTACCGCGGTTGGGCTGATCGCGTTGCTGATGAGATGGCGAAGCACTCAGATAATTTCACATATGCCAACTTGGCTATCCGTGGAAAACTTCTTCAGCAGGTAGTTGATGACCAGGTTCCAGAAGCGGTTAAATTTATTACCGGCAAAGATACGTTGATCTCCTTTCATGCCGGAGCAAACGATGCTCTCCGCCCTGGATATGACGCGGCGAAGACGATTGCTCAGTACCAAAGCGCAGTCCGCGAACTTGCTAAATCCGGCGCAACAATCTTGCTATTCACCGTTCTGGAAGATACCGGCAATAAAGGTCGCGGCTCTGAAGTCTGGAAGAAGCGCTTCTCTGAATACAACAGGGCAATCAAGGAAGTTGCAGCCGAGGTCGGAGCAATCATCACGGATGCTAACGATTTAGATTTCTTTAAAGATAACCGTTTCTTGGCCTTCGATCGATTGCACCTTAATGCTGAGGGTCATTGGCGAGTTGCCCATGGCGTCTTAGAAGTTCTTGACTATCCAAGTGATCCTGCTTGGAAAATTCCACTACCTGCGGCAAAGCCAACACCATGGATAAAGGCCCGTCTTATAGGCGTTTTATGGTTCTTTACCTTTGCACTTCCATGGATTCTCCGTCGCCTCCAAGGTAAATCTTCAGGCGATGGCCGTAGAGCAAAATACCCGCAGCCAATTTCTTGGCCACGGGTATAAAGCTTTAGTAATTACTTAGATAGCGCGTACTGTCCAACCGAAGGTGTAAGTACCGCTTCCCACAATGTACTGTGGCAAGGTGTCTGGACCACATGATGCAGTTCCTACGCCACGGTGTGCAGCATCGATATGAACCACAGCTGTTCCAGCTGCCTGGACTTCAACATTATGAGTCTTATCTGCAAGTTCAGTGGCACGGTTAGGTGTTACCGAAACCTGAAGAGGTTTATCGAGATCGATTCGAACCCCATGGCCATTTTCACCAGTAAGTTCAAACCAACGGACTCCAACGTGTCCACCATTTTCTTGTGGACGAACATATGGAACATACTGCGCTGCAACAGTGGAGACCCAACGATGAATTCGACCAATCTTGCGATCGGGATATGACTCGTGTGGACCGGAACCGAAGTAGGTATAGGTATCGAGCTTGCCATCAATCTCAAGATTGATACCAACGCGCGCTAGATCTTCTAGCTGCTTTGGTACGACGATTGTCTCCTTGACTGCAAAACCATCTGCAACCGGAGTAATCACCTGAGTCTGCTTCACAACGAAACCAGTGCTGGTCTCCCAAACGCTCACAACCTTACGTTGTTTTGCATTCTCAGTGATGGTGCAATCGGTGCGTGTAAGTTCACGAACTCCGTAACGATCCCACTTGGTCGAGATATGACCAATGCGATCGTTATCTGTTGGGGCGCGCCACAATGAAAGCTCTGGTGGATAAACACCGTAAGGAAGCTGAATCTCTCCAGCATCATTGAGTGAGCCCTCAAAGTATGAGTTACTTTTTTCAACCGGGATTGTGTTTGCCTTTGATGGCAATGGGAACTGATTCCAGCCAATTTCGGTAGATGTTGGTGACCAAGCGGTGCTGCTCTTGCGAAGGAGGGTGAAGGTAATAAAACGCTCGCCCTTGCCATCGGCCTTGAGCAGATGAGGGGATTTGAGGGTAAATCGCCCAGTTTTACGCGGAGCTACCGCTGGAAGCTTTACTCGACCACCATCAATCACAAGGCCATCTCGAGTAATCGACCAGAGAAGATCGAAATCCTCAATCCCCGTGAAGAACTGCTTATTGAAGATAGTGAATTGGCCGGTTGAAGCCTTGGTTGTTCCGATAATCGCAGGAGCTGCCAGTGACTTGAACTCGTGCATCGCAGGCTTTGCTGTGCGATCAGGGAAGACCATTCCATCGCAACAGAAGTTTCCATCGTGCTTAGCTTCCCCATAATCTCCACCATAGGCAGAGCGAGTTGTCCCATCGGCCATCTTCTGATCAGGACCGTGATCCCAGAATTCCCAGATGAATCCACCTTGTAGACCAGGAAGAGTTTCAATCGCCTTCCAGTACTCAGCGAGTGTTCCGTTGGAGTTACCCATTGCATGCGAGTATTCGCACATAATTAATGGTCGATCTTGTTTTCCGGACTTTGCATAATCTGTAATTGCAGCAATCGATGGATACATCGGACAGATGACATCGGTGAGCGAGTGACCAAAGCGCCAATCGCCGCGGATCGCACCTTCATAGTGAAGTGGACGAGTTGGATCTGCAGCGCGTGCATAGGCAGCAGCTGCCTCATGGTTTAGACCCTTACCTGATTCATTACCGAGTGACCACATCACAACTGCTGGGTGGTGAATATCGCGTTCGACCATCCGACCTACGCGTTCGACAAATGCACCGAGATAACGTGGGTCATTACATACTGAATCGTAGAAAGCGTGTGATTCGATATTTGCTTCACCGACAACATAGAAGCCAAGCTCATCACAGAGATCGAGGAAGGCTGCATCGTTTGGGTAGTGCGATGTGCGAACCGCATTGAAGTTCCAACGCTTGAGCTCTAGTAAATCCTGGCGCATATCATCGCGTGTGAGTGCGCGACCAGTGAAGCGGTTGAAGTCATGGCGATTGACTCCGTAGAAAATAACCGGCTGACCGTTAACAAGGAAGTCACGGCCCTTTACAACGACGCTACGGAAACCAATCTTCTGGCTTGAAATCTGAACCACATTGCCAGCTGGATCAAGGAGCTCGAGGTGAAGTGTGTATAGAACAGGGTTTTCAGCAGACCACGGGGTCACCTTAGGAATCGTTGTCTCAAGCAAGATTCGCCCTGGTGTTGGTGGCTCTACCTTACGAAGTGCTTCGACTAGAGACTGTGGCATTCCACCGTTCCAATATTTGCCGATAAAGAAATCGCGGCTTGCATTGCGAAGCTCCTCTGGCATCTCAGTCCAGATCGGTGCTTCGACCTTCACGATGGAGCCACTCATAGATGCGCTCTTAGACTTCGCGAATTCTTCTACTCGAGTACGTAAGGTGTATCCAGCGGTTGGCTTATCGTTAATAGAGCCAATGTATGCATCAACTTTAAGCGTTCCGGTTGAGAGATCTTTAAGAAGTCCAGCAGTTGTATATAAACGTTCGATGTAAACGTCATTTGTCGCATACAGCTTCACCGAACGGGTAATGCCTCCATGCCACCACTGATCTTGATCTTCGATATAAGTTGCATCTGACCACTTAGTGACATCGATACGCAGTGTGTTCTTTCCACCCTTAATAAACTTTGTAATATCGAACTCTGCAGCGAGACGAGAATCTTTGCTCATTCCAACTACTTCGCCGTTAACCCAGATAAGAGCTACCGATTCATATCCACCAAGGTGAAGGACAATGCGCTTGTTCTCCCATGAGCCAGGGATCTCAAAGTCACGCTCATAGATACCTGTTGGGTTCTCCTCAGGAACATTTGGCGGTGTGTGATCGAAAGGCATCTGCACATTGGTGTAGATCGGCTTATCGAAAAATACATCGCTCTCAGGTTGCATCGTCCAGAGACCCGGGACAGGAATAGATGACCAGCGCTTACGCACCGAGTCAGTTGGCTTACGCAGCAGTTGAAAGCGCCAAGTGCCATCGAGCGATAACTTCTCATAATGCTCGATATTGAGCATCGGTAGGCGATTGATTGCTGTGGTCTCGGGGCTGGTCCAGTAGTTAGGCAACATGTGAGGAATCCTCCCACGCGCCACCGTGGAGGGATAGGAGAACGGCGTTTTAATCTGAAAAATCGTCCTTTTTTATACGGCAAAATTGCGATTTTTAGAATTCGCTATTCGGTGCCATAATTACGCCGTTCAAAAAGCAGTACGCCTCCTTAGCTCAGTGGTAGAGCAGCTCACTTGTAATG
>JBDLWK010000083.1:0-4785 GCA_039804335.1 Actinomycetota bacterium | reverse complement strand
AGGCACCAGCGCCATGAGAAGAATTCGGTGAGAGTTCCGCCAACAATCAGACCAATTGCTGCGCCACCACCAGAGATCGCACCGAAGACACCGAATGCCTTTGCGCGCTCTGAAGGATCCTTAAAGGTTTCAGAGATGATTGCAAGAGCAGCTGGCGCAAGAAGAGCACCGAATACGCCTTGAAGTGCACGTGAGCCGTAGAGCATTCCTTGGTTTGCAGCGATTCCACCAATTGCAGATGCGCCAGCAAATCCGAGGAGACCGATGATGAAGATCTTCTTACGGCCAACGTAATCACCGATGCGACCGCCGAGGAGAAGTAATGAACCGAATGCGAGCGTGTAGGCGGTGATGACCCACTGCTGATTGGCATCTGAGATTCCCAGATCAGTCTTTGCACTTGGGATTGCAATATTCATAATTGAGCTATCGAGGACGAGCATCAACTGAGAGATGGCTACAACGAGCAGGGTTCTCCATCGATCAGGTGCTTGTCCCTTGACATGGCCTTGGGCATCGCGGTCTTGATTTGGCACGAAAAATCTCCATTTGTTTAGGTAACGCTTTGAGTGAATGTGAAGAATCAAGAATTCATCTTGAATAGTGGAATTCTAACTTAAGGCTTTGAACTTCACGCGAAGTGACATGGGAGATAGAATCAGAACATGTCGACAATGAAACCCCGCTCAGGTCTAGTAACTGATGGTCTCGAGCGCGCACCAGCCCGAGGAATGCTCCGCGCAGTTGGAATGGGCGATGAAGATTGGGTGAAGCCTCAGATCGGCGTTGTCTCTTCATGGAATGAGATCACCCCTTGCAACCTCTCTCTCGCACGTCTTGCAACAGCATCTCGTAAGGGCGTCATTGATGCCGGGGGTTTCCCGATGCAATTCGGAACAATCTCTGTTTCCGATGGAATCTCAATGGGCCATGAAGGCATGCACTTCTCATTGGTTTCTCGCGAAGTAATCGCAGACTCTGTTGAGACTGTGATGCAGGCAGAGCGCCTCGATGGAATGGTGATGTTTGCCGGTTGCGATAAATCACTTCCCGGAATGATGATGGCGGCGGCGCGTATCGATGTTGCTGCAGTCTTTGTCTATGCCGGTTCAACTCTGCCAGGACAAGTTGATGGAAAAGATGTCACGATCATCGATGCCTTTGAGGCGGTCGGTGCATGTGCTCGTGGATTAATTACCAAAGAGCGCGTTGATGAAATTGAGAAGGCTATCTGCCCTGGCGAAGGTGCTTGCGGCGGAATGTATACAGCAAACACAATGGCAACAGTCGGTGAAGCAATTGGTCTCTCACTTCCAGGTTCTGCTGCACCTCCCGCGGTAGATCGTCGTCGCGATGGTTACTCAGAAGCATCAGGTGCTGCCGTCGTTAACTTAATTGCCAAGGGAATCACTACCCGCGACATTTTGACGAAGAAGGCATTTGAAAATGCCATCACTGCAGTCATGGCCCTCGGTGGTTCAACTAACGCCGTTCTTCACCTTCTTGCAATTGCACATGAAGCAGATGTTGATCTGACTCTTGAAGATTTCCACCGCATTGGTTCTCGCGTTCCACTACTTGGCGACCTCAAGCCATTTGGTAAGTACGTCATGTCTGATGTCGATAAGGTCGGCGGAATACCAGTCGTACTTCGTATGCTGCTCGATGCTGGATATCTGCACGGGGATTGCATGACCGTGACCGGAAAGACCATGGCCGAAAACTTGGCCGATATCAACCCACCACTAGCTGATGGCGATGTCTTGCACCCAATCTCTTCACCACTTTCTACCGATGTTGGAATCACAATTCTCGGCGGCTCGCTCGCTACCGATGGCGCGGTCTGTAAGACAGCTGGCATCGGAATCGAAACCTTTGAAGGACCTGCACGAGTCTTCGAACGCGAACAAGCTGCGATGGAGGCCCTAGAAAACGGCACCATCCAAGCTGGCGATGTAGTCGTCATTCGCTATGAAGGTCCTAAGGGCGGACCAGGAATGCGCGAGATGTTGATGATCACCGGCGCAATCAAGGGTGCGGGTCTTGGAAAATCCACGCTCCTTCTCACCGATGGTCGATTCTCAGGTGGCTCAACTGGTTTATGTGTAGGCCACGTAGCTCCAGAAGCAGTCGACGGGGGACCAATCGCCTTCATCAAGGATGGCGACCTGGTTCGTATCGATATCCCAAATCGTCGCCTCGATCTCTTGGTAGATCCAGCAGAACTTGAAGCCCGTAAGGTCGGATGGAAGCCGCTGCCACATAAGTACAAGCGGGGCGTACTCAGCAAGTACTCCAAGCTTGTTGGCTCAGCCTCAAAGGGCGCGGTCTGCGACTAATTCGATAGACGAGATATCCGTTTCGCCAGACTCATTTCAAGTAGTGAGACGCGCATCTCATCTCTTGACGCATCTGCTCGCCTAAGCGAGAATACGGTCATGCGTTCAACAATCGTCTCTTCATCAGTGGTGGTGATTCGATAGCGCATGCCTTAACAGCATGCGCGCCCTCAGATATCTGAGGGTTTTTTTATTGGTAAAAGTTTTACAGAAGTGATCAACGAGAGCGAAAGGAGCAAGAAGATGACGACACAGCACGTTCCAACAGCGAACGGCACCACAATGAATGGAGCTACTTCATTGGTGAAGAGCCTTGAAGCAGCAGGCGTAGATGTGATGTTCGGACTGCCAGGTGGCGCCATTCTTCCCGCTTACGATCCAATCTTTGATTCAACAATCCGCCATATCTTGGTTCGCCACGAGCAAGGCGCTGGACATGCTGCAACTGGTTACGCTCAAGTCACCGGTCGCGCAGGTGTCTGCATCGCAACATCTGGTCCAGGTGCAACAAACCTTGTTACACCTTTGATGGATGCGCAGATGGACTCTGTTCCAGTTGTTGCGATTACTGGACAGGTTCCTTCGGCAGCAATCGGTACCGATGCTTTCCAGGAAGCCGATATCCGCGGAATCACAATGCCATTTACTAAGCACAACTTCCTTGTTACCAAGGCCGAAGATATTCCGCGCGCAGTTGCAGAGGCATTTCATATTGCGACATCTGGCCGTCCAGGTCCAGTTCTCGTAGATATCGCCAAGGATGCCCTCCAGGCGGCGACCACATTTAATTGGCCAGCCAAGATTGAACTCGCTGGATACAACCCACGCATTACACCTGATAACCAATCAATCGCAGATGCAGCGGCACTTATTGCACAATCGAAGAAGCCGGTCTTCTACATTGGCGGGGGAGTCATCAAGGCAAATGCGCATAGAGAACTCGCACAGCTAGTCGAGCTCTTAGGAGCACCTGTTGTCACAACATTGATGGCGCGTGGAGCCTTCCCTGATTCACATCCATTACATCTCGGTATGCCAGGTATGCACGGAACAGTTGCTGCGGTAACTGCGCTGCAGAAGGCAGATCTGCTCATCACTTTGGGCGCTCGCTTCGATGATCGCGTTACTGGAAAGCTTTCAACCTTTGCCGTTAATGCAAAGATCATTCATGCAGATATTGATCCTGCAGAAATTCACAAGAATAAGTTTGCTGATGTCCCTGTAGTGGGCGACCTCCGCGAAACCATTACCGCACTTATTCCAGCGCTGAAGGCGGCCCTGGCAAAGAGCCAACCTGATTTAGCGCCATGGAATGCATCGATGCAGAAGCTCAAATCAACTTACCCATTGGGTTACACACTTCCTGAAGATGGATCACTCTCTCCACAGGCAGTTATCGAGCGCATTGGAAAAATCTCTGGCTCAGAGACTGTTTTCACTTCAGGTGTGGGTCAGCATCAGATGTGGGCATCTCAATTTATCTCTTACGAACATCCACGTACTTGGCTCAACTCCGGCGGAGCGGGCACCATGGGTTATGGCGTTCCTGCTGCGATGGGTGCAAAAGTTGGCGCACCTGATTCAACAGTCTGGGCGATCGATGGTGATGGATGCTTCCAGATGACAAACCAGGAGCTCGTTACCTGCGCACTCAACAATATTCCAATCAAGGTTGCGATCATCAATAACGAATCTCTCGGCATGGTTCGCCAGTGGCAGACATTGTTCTATGACGGTCGCTATTCAAATACCAGCCTCGAATCAAAGCGTGTTCCAAACTTCCCAATGCTTGCAGAAGCTATGGGCTGCGTTGGACTTTCTTGCGAACGCCCAGAAGATCTCGATGCAACAATCGAGAAGGCGATGTCAATCAACGATCAACCAGTTGTTGTTGACTTCCGCGTTCATCGCGATGCGATGGTCTGGCCGATGGTTGCTGCTGGAACTTCGAACGATGAAATCATGATCGCCCGCGCGACAGCGCCTGACTGGGATTCACAGGAGCTCTAATGTCTATTCATACACTTGAAGTTCTCGTTGAAAACGAGCCAGGAGTCCTTGCCCGTGTATCAGGGCTCTTTGCCCGTCGCGCTTACAACATCGACACATTGGTTGTAGGACCAACATCTAACCCAGAAGTTTCGAAGATGGTTATTCAAGTCAACCTTGAAGGACACTCTCTCGAGCAAGTAATCGCTCAATTAGACAAGCTCATCAGTGTTATCAGCATTGAAGAGCTCGTTGAGGGAGCAAAGAAGCCTGTAAAAGACACACAACCCGATTATCAAAACTAAGAACCACTAAGAGAACCCACAATAGAACCCACAATAGAACTAGCAAGAAACAACAAAAGGAGAAATACCGTGGCAACGATGTATCACGATCAGGATGCAGATCTATCCGTAATTCAGGGTCGCAAAGTCGCGATCATCGGTTATGGCTCACA
>JBDLWK010000082.1:0-4829 GCA_039804335.1 Actinomycetota bacterium | reverse complement strand
TTGTTCCAATCGCGCTTTCCGACGATATGAACAGCACTTACATTAAATGCATTAGCGGTCCGCACAACAGAGCCGATATTGAGATCGTGCTGCCAATTTTCGATAGCAATCTGTAATTTATGTCGCTTTGTATTGAGGTCTGCAACGATGGCCGCGACGCTCCAATAGCGATAGTGGTCTAAGACGTTACGACGATCGCCATTGGCAAGGAGCTCGGGATCATATTGATCGCCAATTGGCCATGGCTGAGGGTGAGGGCCGACGCCTACAACCGGAAAGAATTCACCGGGTCCGATCTCTGCCGGTGTCTTTATTTCCATAGGTGCACTCTAAACTAGTAGCCATGAAGACAGTATTTAACATCGCATTCGGTATTCACATCGTCAGTATCCTCGCAATCCTTGGCCTGCTCTTATCGCAGGTACAGAAGAGCCCTCGCAAGTTAAGCGCTGGCGTTACACACGCCGGGCTGCTCGCACTTGTAGCTGGAATAGTGATGGTTGGTTTCTGGAGCCAAGCAAACCCCGATGAAGAGCTCAATCATGCAAAGATCGGCGTTAAATCTCTGATTCTTACTGCCATTCTCTTCTTGGGCTATGCCAATGTGAAGAAGGAAACTTTAAAGACCTGGGTCTGGGGTTCAATGCTTGGACTCACTGTCCTCAATATCATCATTGCTGTCGGAATTTAAAGAATCAATGGGCGGCAGGAGAAGAGCAGCACTTGTATGCCTGGTTGTTGCGCTCTTAGGCATATCGCAATTTCCTGCAGGTGCAGCCGAGAAACCTCTTGTCCTCAAGGTCTTCTCGCAACTTGCGACAACTCCAACGCTAGCCGATCCATCTGTGATTGTGTTGGATGAGAAAACCGGTGAAGTTGTCTTTGAATCGAATTCAAATTCGCCACGTAAGCCAGCATCTGTAATTAAGTTAGTTTCTGCCGCTGCCGCTTACACATATTTATCCCCAGCAGATAGCTATACGACATCGCTCTGGGCCGGTGTTGATAGCCAATCCGTTGTCATCCAAGGATCGCTTGATCCATGGATCAGTTATGACCATAAAGTTGCAGTAAAAATGTCGCGAACATCGCTCGAGCGGATCGAATACAACGCACTCAGCAAGATTAAGGAGCTCAACTCGGGATCCACTAAAGACGCTGTGATTTATTACAGTGATCTTTACTCCCAAGATGTCACACATATAAAGAAGTTCTTAGCCAGCAGAGCTCCATCAATTACTGTGAAGCGCCTGACTGCGCAGCAAGCGCTCAATAAATCTAGCGAGTACATTCTTGGCTCCACCTCACCAACGCTCGAGAAAATCGTTGATTGGACGCTGATCTGGAGCGATAACCTCTTGGCAGAGCGGGTAGCGCGTTTAGCGTCTCTGGCTGCAGGAAACACGCTCGATGATGCCGGAGTTGCAAAGACTTTTAAAGCACTGCTGACCGAGATGAAAATTGATACAAAGAATCTTGTAGTCAAAGATGCAAGTGGTCTATCGAAGCAGAACCGAATGACGGCGAAGCAGGTCGCTCAACTACTCTTTCTGATTTATCACGATCCAAAGTTTGCTCCGCTCGTTGAAGGGCTACCAGTTGGGGGAGTTTCAGGAACTTTGCAGAATAGATTCTTAGAGACAGCGCCAGAGGCGGTAGGACTTGTTCGCGCGAAGACCGGAACACTTAACGGAACAACAAACCTCGCCGGATTTGTTGAATCTGGCGAAAATCACTACATCTTTGTTGTTATTGCAGATCGCCATAGCAAGAGTTACACGGTAACAAAAAAAGTACGAGCAACAGTGGATCGAATCTTAGGAAAGATTGCTACTCCGCTATTGCCCGTACTTGTGCCGCTCACTCCCTCAAGTGAATCGGTAACGATTACAAATTAATTAGTGCTCGTCGCGATCCCGACGATCTCGACGGTGATCGTCATCGTCGTCTTCATCATCATCGTCATCATGGTCGTCCTCATCCTCGTCTTCGTCTTCATGATCGTCGTCGTCATCGCCACCTCTGGGTGGCTTCACTCCGCTCACACTAGGATTCTGAATCGACCCATCTTGAGTAATTGAATTATCGGGAGATTGCAGTGCGTCCGATGTGGTTCCCGCAACACTCTGCATGGTTGCATCTGTCGCATTAACAACTTGGTTCGTTGCAGCAATCGCGCTCTGCTCGCCGCCGCCATTTGCACCGGCGAAGAGAGATCCAGAGACCAAGGCGGCTCCGATCACCAATGCAGCGATGATGGGTAGCTTCTTATCGACCTTTGCTACCTGTGCAGAAGGTGCATCGCCATCAAGGAGCTCAAACCATTCTGGCTTCTTTGGTTCTGGTTGGTTTCTCATGGGATAAAAGTAAGGTTTATCTCTGAGAAAGGGCTGAGAACTGACGTGAAGAAGCCTGCCAATCGAAGATAGGCTACGCATGTGTCGACCATCCGCGCCTATATAGACCTGATGAAGCTCAGGGTCGTCGAGCTCTTGGTCATCACGACCATCCCCGCCGTCGTCTTAGCTGAACGCGGATTCCCATCCCTCAGCCTGCTCGCCTGGACCCTCATTGGAGGCACACTCGCAGCTGGATCTGCCAACGCCTTTAATATGGTTATTGAATCCGAGCGCGACAAGTTGATGAAGCGCACTGCCAAGCGCCCGCTCGTTACTGGCGCTGTAACTCGTACTCAGGCAACTATCTTCGCTTTTGCCATCGGCCTCATCTCATTAATTATTTTTTACGTATTTACAACAACACTAGCCACGATACTTACCGCGATTGCAATCGCTTATTACGTTCTTATCTACACGATCGCGCTAAAGCCCAATACCTCTCAGAACATTGTCTGGGGAGGAGCCGCTGGTTGCATGCCGGTTCTAATCGGTTGGGCTGCTGTTACGAATTCACTATCACTTGTTCCCGTCGCCTTCTTTATGGTGATCTTCTTCTGGACGCCACCGCATTTCTGGGCGCTTGCCATCAAATATAAGGATGATTATTCAGCCGCTGGTATTCCGATGTTGCCATCTGTTGCAACGCGCGCAAATGTCATCGGCCAGATGTGGTTTCACACAATCGCCATGGTTATCTGTTCAACCGCCTTAATTCAATTAGCAGAGTTGCCAGTGTGGGCTCTGATGGCAACCGTGGCTCTAGGTGCGCTATTTACATTCCAACTCTTTGCGTTAAAAGAGAATTCGGATAATTACAACAAGGTAGCGGGTGGAATCTTCCACTGGTCGATTACCTATCTGACCGCACTTTCGGCCTTGCTTGTTGTGGCTCAGCTCTTAAGTGCTTGATCAATATCCTTAATCAAATCGTCTACGTGCTCAAGTCCCACTGATAGACGCAATACTGATGGCGTGATGCCCATTCCAGCTTGAACCTCTGTCGAAAGTCGTCGATGTGTTGTTGAAGCTGGATGGGTAATAAGCGTCTTGCTATCGCCAAGATTGTTTGAGATATCAATAATGCGGAGTGAATCCATAAATTTAAAGGCATCCTTCTGAGAGCCGTTAAATTCAATACCAATCGTTGTTCCGCCACCTGTCATCTGCTTTTTAATCACAGCAGCATCGGGATGGGATGGAAGACCTGGGTAGCGAACGCTCTTGATCGATGGATGAGCTTCAAGGAATTCTGCAATTTTCTGAGCATTGGAGTTCATTCTCTCGACACGTAGATCCAATGTTTCAAGTGACTTGAGAAGTACCCACGCGTTAAACGCGCTGAGCGATGGACCTGTGTGGCGAGAGAATGGGAGCAACTTTTCGTGGATGTAAGAGAAAGAACCGAGAAGAGCACCAGCGAGAACACGACCTTGTCCATCAATATGTTTAGTAGCTGAATACATGACTACATCTGCGCCGAGTTCGAGCGGGCGTTGCAGTCCAGGTGATGCCATGACGTTATCGACGATCACGGTCGCACCAACTTTATGTGCGAGGTCACTGACGGCGCGAATATCTGTAATCTCCATTAGTGGATTACTAGGAGTCTCGATGAACACGGCCTTTACCGGCTTTGAGAGCGCTGCTGTCCATGCGTCGAGGTCATTAGCCTTTACAAGTTCGTAAGTAACGCCCCACTTAGGAAGAATTTCAGTAATGATTACATGGCATGAACTAAACATTGCTGCAGATGCAACGATGTGATCTCCGGCCTCAACGATGCATGCAAGAGATGCAAAGACGGCAGCCATTCCAGAACTAAATGCAACACAATATTCAGCGCCTTCAAGTGCAGCTAAACGCTTCTCAAACATCGCCACGGTGGGGTTATGGAAACGGCTATAGAGGAAATGGTCGGTCTCATCGGTAAATGAATCGAGCGCCTCTTGTGCTGATGAGTATGTAAATCCGCTATTGAGGAAGAGCGCTTCAGAAGTTTCACCAAAACCAGTGCGGGCTAACCCTGCACGAACAGCATCGGTCTGTGCCTCAAGTTCCCAATCTGGCGCAGGGCGATTGTTGCGTGGTTGGTATCCCCAAACTTCTCTACTCATAGCAGAATCTTAGATGACTCTCAGGGTTGAGCGTTATAGTCACCTTCATGAATTCGAATGCAATAGAGGTCTCTGGTCTCACTAAGCGATACGACAACCTGGCCGCCGTGCAATCTGCATCCTTCTCAGTTCCTCGCGGAACAATCTGCGGATTTGTTGGCCCTAATGGCGCAGGAAAGACAACAACAATTCGCATGCTCCTTGGATTGATTGCGCCTACATCAGGAACAGGCACCGTTCTCGGTCATTCAATTACCGAACCAGAGAAGTACCTCGCCTCGGTCGGAGCGATGATTGAAGGACCTGCCTTCTATCC
>JBDLWK010000081.1:0-4866 GCA_039804335.1 Actinomycetota bacterium | reverse complement strand
GAACTTCGCCTTCCATGGCGCAAGGATTACAACGCACTTGTTTACACAATGTCAGGCCATGGCTTTGTCGGAGAAGAACAACGTCCAGTTTCAATGGGTCAGCTCACCGTCTTCGGAGATGGTGATGCAATTGTTATTCGCGCTGCACAACAGCAAGAGTCACGTTCACCTAACCTTGAGCTCTTTATTCTCGGTGGCCAGCCAATTAAGGAACCTGTCGCTTGGATGGGGCCATTTGTAATGAACACAAAGCGTGAAGTGCTTCAGGCATTTGAAGATTTCCAGAAGGGGTTGCTTGGCTCAATTCCTGCGATCTACAAGGAAGATGCGAAGCGTCCCCAAAACGAATCGAAATTGAATCGCACTGACAAGCTAGGTGGAGATGTGAAGGATCAGGATGTGCTTGATGTGCATGGGGCTCCGACCGAGCTTCAAGAAGGCTAGTGCTTCTGCCTAAGCGCCTTTAATCTCACCGCGAGTGAGGTGATAGAGCAACGCCTGAATTGTTGTGCGACGGTGATAAGCCTCGCGCCAAATCACTGACTTAGGACCATCAATGACAGATGCTGCAACCTCTTCACCGCGATGAGCAGGCAGGCAGTGCATAAAGATCGAATCATCTGCTGTCAGTGACATGAGATCGTCATCGATTGCAAATGGTGAGAGCGCTGCGAACTTCTCTGCACGTTCTGCCTCTGGATCTCCCATGGACATCCAGACATCGGTATAGAGAACGCTGGCATCTTTTGCGGCAGCTTCGGGATCATTTGTTACTTCAATCGTTGCACCTGATTTGGCAGCGATCTCTCTCGCCTTTTCTACAACGGCAGCATCTGGAGCAAACTTTCCTGATGGAGTCGCTGCAACAACATGGGCGCCCATGATTGCACCCATGATTAACCAGGCATGAGTCATATTGTTTCCATCGCCGAGGTAGACGAATTTGCGTCCTGAGATATCACTTCCAAAATTCTCACGAATAGTTACCCAGTCGGCTAGAAGTTGGGTTGGATGATCAACATCGGTAAGACCATTGATAATCGGAATTGTTGAGTTGGCACCTAGCTCATCGACATCACTCTGGGCGAATGTTCGAATAATCATCGCATCACAGAAACCACTGATGATTCGAGCTGTATCGGCGATTGTCTCTCCGCGGCCGAGCTGCAGCTCGTCACCACGTACGAATATAGGAGTGCCACCAAGATGAGCGACAGCGGTCTCAGAAGCTAGGCGGGTACGAGTGGAAGGTTTTGTCATATAGATCGCAACGGTCTTGTTGCTGAGAGCGGTATTGGCGCGCAGTGGTTGAGCAGCAAAGTCACTTGCAGTCGCCAGCAGCAGCTCGACATCTTCGCGCGAGAGGTGCTCTGTCTTTAATAAATCCTTCATTACAGAATTCTACCCGTCCCCAAGTGGCTCAATGCGCCCTAATAAATTCTTAGAACCTTCACAGGCCATAAGAAAGAGTTATTGAGCCCGCCCCGACTATCCTTTCGCCATGGGCCTTTTCACGCGTGAAGATAAGGGAATAGGTATCAGCACAGATACCGATACCTTGACTCGCACTGAAACCACCCCGGATTTTCAGGAAGATGATGGTGGCCATGATCGATTCGCCCACTACATCAAGAAAGAGAAGATTGTTGAATCCGCAGTGACCGGTAAGGCGGTCCGCGCGCTCTGCGGAAAGAAGTGGATCCCATCGAGAGATCCTTCAAAGTATCCGGTCTGCCCAATGTGTAAAGAAATCTTTGAAGGCCTTCGTCCTGGCCCCGAAGACAATGAATAAATAAAGAGCCTTCTCCGATGAAACTATCTCGCAGGCCCGCCTCGGCTGCCGTCGCTGCCTTAATGTCGATGAGCGCCGTTTTGCTTCCATCAATCTCTGCGCCGGCAAGTGCCGACAATCCTCCACGCAAGATTCTCTCGGGATGGATTCCTTATTACTCCATTAAGACATCGCTTCCAGCTGCTATAAATAATTCAGATCTCATTAAAGAGGTGATGCCATTTTGGTACACACTCAAATTTAATGGCAAGACCCAGAGCACTGTCGTAACAGATCTTTACTCACCGGCTAATCCAAGTGTTCCAATGGCGCAGACAGTGGGTGCGTTACGTAACGCGGGGATCTCACTGATTCCAACAATTACCGATGGAACCGATAAAGATGTACTCGCCGGGTTATTGGCGAAGCCAGCTGCGCGCACGCAGATCGTGCAGGCAATTACAAATATGGTTCTCACAAATAACTTTGACGGCGTGGATTTAGATTTCGAGGGCTTTGCATTTGTCGATAGCAATAAGACTTGGCCCAAGACCGCGCCGCTATGGACCGCCCTGGTTAAGGAGTTAAGCGCTGCTCTTCATGCGCAGAAGAAAATTCTCTCTGTTTCAACGCCTTATGTTCTCGATCCAAAGGGAACACAGCGAGGCTATTACGTCTATGCCTGGGCTGCGATTGCTCCATATATAGATCGATTACGCATTATGACTTATGACTACTCAGTTGCGAAAGTTGGACCTATTGGACCAATCTCTTGGGCAGAGAGAACTGTGCAATATGCCGTCACAGTGATGCCGGCATCAAAGGTCTATGTAGGTATTGCAGGTTATGGGCGAGATTGGGTGACTGCTGTAAGTGGCGTATGTCCTGCAAATGTTGCATCTGTGATTAAGGGCGGCGCAAAGGCTGCAACATTTGTGATGCGTGATGCTCAGAACCTCGCTGCATCGTATGGAGTCACGCCTACCTACGATGAAAAATTTGGCGAGATGACCTTTAGTTATCAGAAGGTTTACAACGGAACAACAGCTGGAGGGCTATCAACCTCTTGCACGGCATCGCGCACGGCGTGGTACCAAGATGCAAAGAGCTATGCCCTGCGCGCCGAGTTGGTAAATAAATATCGCCTTGGTGGCTTGGCGGCATGGACTATTGGCATGGAAGAACCACTTGCCCTCGAAGGTGTGCGAAACGTTGCAAAGGCGATTGCTCCGGACCAAGTAGCGGCATCAATTTCAATTGATAATAGCTCAATTGAATATGGAGATCCAATTACAGTCAGCGGTACATTCACAATTAAAGATAAGACACCTTTAGCCAATGTCTCTATCCGCATCGAGGGCAAGTCCTTCGGCGATACCAATTGGAGATTGCTAACAACAGTAACAACCGATGCTGCCGGTAAATTTACAAAGCCGCTACTCATCGGAAAAACAACGACCATCCGGGCATTTAGTGAAGGATCTTGGGAGCGCGGTGAAGGTATTTCAAATGAAATCGCAGTATCAGCCTCTCGTTTAATTTTTATATCTGCACCGGCTTCTGTTAAGAAGGGCGAGACATTTACCGTCACCGGATCGATTCGCCCACGCAGCGCCGGCACCTTCGTTCAGGTAGAAAAACTCACAGCAGGCAAGTGGCAACCTTTCGGAACAATTGTCACAACCGATGCGCAAGGAACATTTACCATCTCGGGATCTGCCGCTCAGAAGGGTGTTCTTACTCTTCGCGTCAGCGCGGCGGCAGAGGCGCAATGGCCAATCGCAACTACATCGCCTTTCTCCATTCTTATCCGTAGCGTTGGCAGCTCCGAGTTGGTTAAATAATTCCATGGGGAGCAACCGTTGATGGCCAAATTAGCTGATGCGTTGGAAGAGCAGATTCAAGCGATCTTCTCGAGCGAAACCCCTTGGGTGACAATCGTCTGGGATGACCCGGTCAACCTGCAAAGCTATGTGACCTATGTATTTATGGAGTTATTCGGGTATTCAAAGGCGAAGGCAACAGAGTTAATGTTGCAGGTCCACAATGATGGAAAGGCAATCGTCTCTACCGGAAGTCGTGAAGAGATGGAGCATGACGTTGCTCGACTACATGAATACGGTTTATGGGCGACCTTGCAACGTGGAGATCAAATTTAATGACAGCCACTGAAGGTTTTAAACGCCACGGTGCACACTCATATGTTGCTCACTTTGATGAGACCGAGCGAGAAGTAATTCTCAATCTCGTCGAACAGATAATCGAACTTTTGGCAGAACGCGTAGATCATGGACACGAAGATCCACTTGCTGCGATGGTCGGCATTACTTCGCATGATTCACCACCTGAGGATGAAGTACTACACCGCCTCCTTCCAAACGCATATGCAGATGATGTGGATTCTGCAGAGTTTCGTCGATACACCGAATCAACTTTGCGCGGAAAGAAGCAAGCGCATGCAATGGCGATTCGCATAGGAATCAAGAGCTCTCCCGAGGGCGATATCGAACTCGATCACAATGGCGCAAATGATTGGCTTGGTGGTCTCAACGATATTCGCCTTGCGCTAGGTGTTCGCCTCAAGATTGAGAATAACAATTATGAACATCTAGAACTTCTCTCACCAGATGATCCGCTTCGCGGTGTTTATGCGGTCTACACCTGGCTCGGTTGGTTACAGGAGAGCCTGCTGGCAGCATTGATGGATGAGATTCCTGAGTAAGGAATTTGGTTTAGAATAAAGCCATGTCACTCACAATCTCGCGTGCAATTGTTGATGCAATCCTCGAGCAATCACGCGCCGAGTACCCCGATGAATGTTGTGGCGTGATCCTTGGACCGGTCGGCGCTGATACGCCAGTCCGCCACCTTCCTATGATCAATGCTGCGCACTCTCCGACCTTCTATGAATTCGATCCCAAAGACTTGTTGGCCCTCTATCGTGAGGTCGATGATAAGGATGAAGAAATCGTTGTCATCTATCACTCTCACACCGAGACAGAGGCCTATCCATCACGCACCGATATTGCCTATGCCGGAGAGCCTGGGGCGCATTACGTGCTGGTCTCTACCCGCGAAGAGATTGCACCTGCAAC
>JBDLWK010000080.1:0-4877 GCA_039804335.1 Actinomycetota bacterium | reverse complement strand
TAAGAGATAGAAGAAGATGAAGACTCGCCTTGATGCAGAGCTGGTTCGTCGAGAACTAGCGCGCTCTCGCGAGCAAGCAGCAGATCTGATTGAGTCTCGATCTGTTCTAGTAAATGGAATTCCAGCGACCAAGCCGGCTACCCAGGTAGATGCTGAGACATCAATTGTGCTCCAAGGAAATCGAGATGACTTCGTCTCTCGCGGTGGTCATAAGCTTGCTGGTGCTCTTGATGTCTTCACCGACGTTAGCGTTGAGGGAAAAATCTGTCTTGATGCCGGAGCGTCCACTGGTGGTTTCACCGATGTCCTTCTCCGTAGAGGAGCAAAGAAAGTCGTAGCAGTTGATGTCGGTTATGGTCAGCTTGCATGGAATCTCAGAACCGACGAGCGAGTTACAGTTCTCGATCGCACCAATATTCGCCACCTCACTGGTGATCAAGTAGGCGAAGAGATTGCATTGGTGGTCGCGGACCTCTCATTTATCTCTCTCTCCTTGGTTCTTCCAGCTCTCGCAGCAGTTTCACGCCCAGATGCTGACTTTGTGCTCATGGTCAAACCACAATTCGAAGTTGGGCGCGAGAAGTTGGGCGCAGGCGGTGTTGTTCGTGATCCTGAACTTCGCAAATCGGCTGTCTTAGATGTTGCCGAATCTGCATATGACTTTGGTTTAGGCACTATGGGCATTGCAGCAAGCCCACTTCCAGGACCTGCGGGAAATGTTGAATATTTCCTATGGCTAAGGCGCGGCGCCCCTGAGATTAATGAGTCTGATTTAGATCGCGCTATCGCGGATGGTCCAGCATGAGCATTCGTCGCGCCGTAATCTTTATCAATCCATCTCGCCCAGAAGCGGTAATTGCCGCACATGAACTCGCACTTTTACTGACTGCACACAACTTCGAATTAGTATCACCGACCGAAGTGGCGGTGGAGAACATCTCCCAAGTTGCCATCGACGCAATCGGCGAGGTGGAAGTTGCAGTCGTATTAGGTGGCGACGGAACTATTCTTCGTGGCGCTGAGGTAACTTTAGATCGAAACATTCCTTTGCTGGGAATCAATCTTGGCCATGTCGGATTTCTTGCTGAAGTTGAGAAGCCCGAGATTGCAGCAATTGCGCAGAGCATTATCGAGAAGAGCTATGTCTATGAGAACCGCATGGTCCTCGGCTACTCTGTCGAACGCGACAACAAGGAAATCTCAAGGGGTTGGGCGCTCAATGAGATCACGGTTGAGAGAGATAGTACGACCATGGTCGAACTCTTCGTCGAAATTGATCGTCGCCCGCTCTCTCACTGGGGTTGTGATGGCTTAATTTGTTCAACGCCGACCGGTTCAACTGCCTACGCCTTCAGCGCGGGAGGTCCTGTGCTCTGGCCGGAGATTGATGCGCTTTTACTTCTTCCTATCTCTGCACATGCACTCTTCTCGCGTCCGATGGTAGTTTCAACAAAGTCAGAGATCGTGGTCACCGTTGAATCTCAGAAGGCTCTACTTTCTGCCGATGCTCTAAGAAAATTGCCACTCATCGTAGGCGATCGAGTGATAATCACACGCAATCCTCACGTCATTAAATTGGCTCACGTTAATCCAACGCTCTTTACCGATCGACTCGTGGCCAAGTTCAAGCTTCCCGTCGAAGGATGGCGTGGTGAGTGAACGTACTTATCTAGAAGAGATTTCAATCCGCAATCTCGGCATTATTGAAGAGTCACATCTCGAGCTTGGCAGAGGCCTCAACGTTCTTACCGGTGAAACCGGTGCGGGTAAGACCATGATTTTAACTGCTCTCAACCTAGTTCTTGGCGGCAAATCCGAGAGCTCTCTGGTGCGAACAGGATCAGATCGGCTGACAGCTACCGCAACATTTACAACTGGAGAGGTTATCGCCCCTGAATTCTCTGCCGCTCTCGAAGAGTGTGACGCGGCAATTGAAGATGGTCAGCTTATTTTCTCGCGCTCTGTCACGGCCGAGGGCAAGAGCAAAGCGCTCTGCAATGGAAGTACCGTTCCCGCAAGTGCACTCTCAGACCTTTCACAACATTTGATAGAGATACATGGCCAATCTGCCAACACCTTACTGGTGAAGGCGCAGCGACAACGCGAACTCCTTGATCGTTTCGCAGGAGATAAAGTCGCATCAGCACATAATTCCTATCTCGAACTCTTTGAGAGTTATACAGAAGCGAAGAACAAGATCAAAGCTATGAAATCAGCTTCTTCAGTACGAGATCAAGAGATTGCTGAACTCGAAGAGTTCCTCACCGGATGGAGTTCGCTCAAAGCGGTCCGTGGCGAGTACACATCTACTGTGGATGAAATTTCACGACTATCTAGCGTAGAAGATCTTCGAGTAGCTTCGACTGGTGCCTTTGAGGCAGCAGCAAATGAAGAGTCTGGTGCAATAAACGCACTTGGTGCGGCGAAGCGTTTTCTTGAGAGCGCCAAAGGCCGCGACTCCAAGCTTGATTCAATCGCAGAACAAGTTGCCGAGAGCTTCTATGCCCTCGATGAAGCTTCGCGAGATCTCTCCTCATATTTGTCATCACTTGAGGCAGATCCAGATCGTCTCAATGCGCTTCAGGAACGTCGCGCAGTACTTACCGCATTTATAAAGAAGTGGGGCAGTGGTGGTGATCGGGATGAAGTCTTAATTCAATTGGCAGCTCGAGCCAAGAGTGGACGTGAGAGCATCTCTGACCTGCGAGGAGGCGATGAACGTATCGCTGAACTCGAGTCAGAACTCGCGCAGATTAAGAAGAATTTACTCCTAGCGGCGAAGAAACTCAGTAGAGCAAGAGGCGATGCAGCGGATGCACTTTCGAGCGCGGTATCCGAGGAACTCAAACACCTCTCGATGCCCCATACGCAACTCATTGTTGATGTAATTACTCCTGATTATTCAGGCGCACTGAAGGAGAGTGATTTCACTCCTCAAGGTTGCGATGAGATCTCGATTTCGATTAAAGCCCATGCAACTGCTGCAAAGGTTCCAATCGGTAAAGGCGCATCTGGTGGTGAGATGTCGCGAATCATGTTGGCTCTTGAGGTTGTTATTGCAAAGACTCATCCAGTTGGAACATATATCTTTGATGAAGTTGATGCAGGCGTAGGCGGTAAAGCTGCCATCGAGGTAGGTCGCCGGCTTCATCTCCTGGCAAAGACTTCACAGGTCATAGTTGTGACGCACCTTCCACAGGTCGCAGCCTGGGCAGATACCCACTTCCGGGTCGAAAAGCGGAGCGATGGTTCAATAGTTGAATCTGGAGTCGAGAAATTGAGCGAATCAGCACGGGTTGAAGAGGTGGCCCGCATGCTCGCCGGCCTGGAAGAGTCGGCAAGTGCCCTAGAACACGCCTCGGAACTCCTTGCCATGCGAGGTGAAGGCTAGTTTCGATGATAGGTTGAACTTCCATGAGCCAAAAAGAGTCAAGCCATGGACATGTCACAAAACATATCTTCGTAACAGGTGGAGTCGCCTCAAGTTTAGGCAAGGGCCTCACCGCATCAAGTCTTGGCCGCCTCCTTGTAGCTCGCGGAATTCGCGTCACAATGCAGAAACTTGATCCATATCTCAACGTGGACCCAGGAACGATGAACCCATTTCAACATGGTGAAGTCTTCGTTACTGATGATGGCGCTGAGACAGACCTCGATATCGGACATTACGAGAGATTCCTTGATCGCAATCTCGAAGGATCTGCCAATGTCACAACTGGTCAGGTCTATTCACGAGTTATTGCACGTGAACGTCGGGGTGAATATCTCGGTGAGACAGTTCAGGTGATTCCACATATCACCAATGAGATTAAAGAGCGGATGCTCGGAAATGATTCTCCTGAAATTGATGTCGTGATCACCGAGATCGGCGGCACCGTTGGTGATATCGAATCCCAGCCATTCTTAGAAGCTGCGCGTCAGATTCGTCAAGAAGTTGGTCGAGATAATGTTTTCTATCTCCACATCTCATTGGTTCCTTATATCGGACCATCGGGTGAGCTTAAAACTAAGCCAACTCAACATAGCATTGCAGCGCTACGCAGCATCGGTATCGCTCCAGATGGAATCGTCCTTCGCTGCGATCGTCCTATCCCAGAAGGCATTAAGAAGAAGATCTCACTGATGTGCGATGTTGATATTGAGGCAGTTGTTGCAGCTGTCGATGCGCCTTCAATTTATGACATCCCTAAGGTGCTTAACAGTGAAGGACTCGATTCTTATATCGTCCGTCGACTCGGCCTAGGTGGACATGACGTTGAGTGGGATGAATGGGATGCACTTCTAGATAAGGTTCACAATCCCAAGCATCACATCCGAGTAGGTCTAGTCGGAAAGTACATCGATCTTCCTGATGCGTATCTCTCTGTCTCTGAAGCGCTCCGTGCCGGAGGCTTTGCAAATAGCGCAAAGGTCGAGATTGTTTGGATTCCAAGTGATAATTGCGAGACGCCAGATGGAGCCAAGAGCCAGCTTTCATCACTTGATGCAATCTGCGTGCCCGGCGGTTTTGGAATTCGTGGCATTGAAGGAAAACTTGGGGCACTGAAATTCGCACGCGAGAATAAGATTCCAACTTTAGGTCTCTGCTTAGGCCTGCAATGTATGGTGATTGAAGTCGCTCGCAATATGGCAGGCATTGCCGATGCAAGCTCAGCTGAATTCACTCCAGATTCCGGCACTCATGTCATCGCAACGATGGCAGAGCAGATGGATATCGTCGCCGGCGAAGCTGATATGGGCGGAACCATGCGCCTCGGTCTCTATCAAGCTCAACTTACCCCTGGCTCAATCGTTGCCGAGGTTTACGGCGCTACCGAGATTTCAGAGCGCCATCGCCATCGATATGAAGTCAATAATAAGTACCGCGATCAGATTGC
>JBDLWK010000079.1:0-4946 GCA_039804335.1 Actinomycetota bacterium | reverse complement strand
TGGCCATGGAAGGTGTGGATGCGCGTTGCTCCACGCCCTGCGATGATCGATGCGAGTCGACCAAGGACGCCAGCTTTAGCGGTGTGGGTGTGAATAACATCTGGATTTTCTCTTCGAATTAAAGCAATCAACTTTAAGAATGCTCGTGCATCCGCCATCGGTGAGATCGAGCGACCGAGGCCACCGATTCGAGTAGCTTGAACATCCGTTGCGACTGTCTCGAGGTAATCGGCTTCATTATCTGCGCAATAGCCAGTAATCAACTTCTGTTCAAAGCGTGATGAATCAAGTCCGCGCATCAGATCGGCGACGATAACCGCCGGTCCACCCACATTCATTCGGGCGATGATCTGGAGTACCTTGATTGCCATGTGGTTATCTTCTCGCAAAATAGAGGGATAATTGGCATATGAGCCAGGGCCAATTCATCTCACACTGCACCGCAGATGCCCTGACCAGCGCTGCCCAGCTGCTGAAGGCTGGAACCCTTGTCGCATTCCCGACTGAAACTGTCTATGGCCTTGGCGCTGATGCAACAAATGCTGGCGCCGTTGCCCGAATTTATGAAGTCAAAGGTCGCCCTGCTGATCATCCATTGATTGTTCATCTGGCAGATATGCAAGATATTGCTGATTGGGCAGAAGAGATCCCTGATTATGCAATTGATCTTGCTCGCTCATTCTGGCCAGGTCCGATGACCCTTATTCTCAAGAGAAGCGAACTTGCAAAAGATTTTATTACCGGTGGCCAGGAGACGGTTGGACTTCGAGTTCCAGACCACACACTTGCACTCGCATTCCTAAATGCATTTAAGAGAATTGGTGGCAAAGGTGTGGCTGCACCAAGTGCTAATCGATTCGGCCATGTCTCACCAACAACTGCGGAAGCGGTCCACGAAGAGCTTGGTGAATTTATGGCAGACGAAGATCTCATTCTTAATGGCGGTCCATCACTGGTCGGTGTTGAATCAACAATTATTGATTGCACCGGCGCTGCTCCACGTATTTTGCGACCGGGAGCAATTACTACCGAGATGGTCGAAGCCGTCACGGGAGTTAAAGTTGAAAACCGCGAAGATGTAATTCGCGTCAGCGGTTCACTCGAGCAGCACTATGCACCAGCTGCGCAAGTTGTTCTCGACGGTCACCCACGCCCAGGCGATGGGTTGATTGCGCTCAATACATATTCAACACCTGAAGGCGCCATTCGCCTTGCCTCTCCTATTAATAATGAGGACTTTGCTCGTCAACTCTATGCAGCTCTGCGTGAAGCGGATGCCCAAGGAATCGATCAAGTGGTTGTCATTCAGCCTGAAGGCTCAGATATCGCGATTGCTATCCGTGATCGCCTCAAGCGTGCAGCTAGCGGTCGATAACCCCAAGAGAAAACCATAAGATGGCGCTATGAATACAAAGGGATATGCAGCGCTTTCAGCAGGGTCAGATCTAGTTCCGTTTGAATTCGACCGTCGCTCGGTCGGGGCACATGATGTTGAGCTGGATATCAAGTATTCAGGAATCTGCCACTCAGATATTCACCAAGCGAAGGAAGAGTGGGGACCTGCAATATTTCCAATGGTCCCAGGCCATGAAATCGCTGGTGTGGTCACTTCGGTCGGTGCATCAGTGACTAAGTTTAAAGTTGGCGATCACATCGGCGTTGGAGTCTTTATCGACTCGTGTGGAAAGTGCGAACAGTGCAACAAGGGTCTTCAGCAATATTGCGAAGAAGGCATGACTGGTACCTATAACGGTCTAGAGCGCGATGGCAAGACAGTTGCAATGGGTGGTTACAGCAACCGCTTTGTCATTAATGAGAATTACGCAGTTCATGTTCCAATAAATCTTCCACTCGATGGCGTAGCACCGCTGCTCTGTGCTGGAATCACCTTGTATTCACCAATCAAGCATTGGAAAGTTACTAAGGGGACCAAGGTTGCGGTTATGGGACTCGGTGGCCTCGGACATATGGGCGTTAAATTTGCAGTAGCCATGGGTGCAGAGGTGACGGTTCTTTCGCATTCGCCAGCGAAGGAAGCAGATGCACGCGCAATGGGAGCGCAACACTTTGTTTCAACAAAGGATCCAGAGAACTTTAAGAAGTATGCAAAGAGCTTTGATTTGATCCTCAACACAGTCAGTGCCGAACTTGATATTAATCAATACCTCAATTTATTGAAGCAAGATGGGACTCTCGTTGTCATCGGTTTGCCAGGCAAGCCTTACGCAGTGCATGCAGGAGTCCTGCTTGGTGCACGTCGATCCATGGCAGGTTCGATGATCGGTGGAATCCCTGAGATGCAAGAGATGCTTGATTTCTGTGGAGAGCACAACATCCTCAGTGATGTTGAAGTCATTAATGCCGACTACATCAATAAGGCATATGAGCGCACAATCGCCAGTGATGTGAAGTACCGTTTTGTAATTGATGCTGCAAGTTTCTAGGTCAATCCACTGTTGGAAATAGCGTAAGATTCGCCATGTTTCCGCTCCGGCGTGAACGGTGGGGCCTTTAGCTCAGTCGGTAGAGCAACGGACTTTTAATCCGTGGGTCGTGGGTTCGAGCCCCACAGGGCCCACTTTTATTACCTTCTGGATATCCATTGTCTAAAGATCATTGACTCTAAGCCGGCTTCAATTTATCTTCGCACAATGGCAGTCGTGAAAGTCCCCATCACCCGTGAAATCACCGGACATAAAGCTGTCCGTCAGGCGCTGCGTGATACCGAGACATATTCATCAGATCTCCAGGGCGACGCAGATGTTCGCGGCTATCGCCAACTTCCCCTCGAGGTCGATCCGCCTCGACACCATTTATATAGAGCAGCGCTCACGCCTCATTTTGTGAAGCCCACAATTGAGAAACATATTCCAGAGTTTGAACGCATCTCGCGTGAATTAATTCGAAACTTCCTCGCCAAGGGCGGGGAAGTCATCTCAGAATTAGCTCTACCTCTCGTAATGGAAAATCTCGGAGTTATCTATAAGCGCCCACAGGATGTTGCCGAATGGATTTCATGGGGACCGGATGTCTGGACGGCAGCTGGTCCGACTCGAAGCGGAGATGTTCTCCACTCTTATTTAGATCGCATCTATGCCGAAGCCCTCACTGGAGCCTCTGATGATATTTGGCGAGATATTGCGCGTTTGGAAATTGAAGGCAAAGTTGTATCGCCAGAGGAGTTCCGAGGGATAGCAGGAGTACTTCTTGCTGGTGGTCGCGATACTGTCGTTAAGTTATTTACCGGAATTATCTGGCATCTAGGAAATTCGAGCGAAGATTTCTACGCCCTTAAGGAAGATGCAACGCTGATTGATAGCGCTATTCAAGAGTTTCTAAGATTCCTCACTCCACTACCAGCGATGGCGAGAACTACGACCCCAGAATCAACAGCTTCAGAACTGCCTGAAGATCGTTACGTTCAAATCAGTTTTATCTCAGGAAACTTCGATGAGACCGTCTTTGAAAATCCAGGGGAGCTCAATATCCGTAGGCCACGCAATCCTCATTTAAGTTTTGGCTTCGGCCCTCATACCTGTCTAGGAAACCACATCGCAGAGATTGAGGCGAAGGTTTTTCTCAAAGTGTTATTGGCAGAGGAATACAACTGGAAGATTTCACCAGAGACGAAGATTAAGTTCTATGAAGGAGCGCTGGCCAAGGTTCCAGACCACATTGCCTCTGTGTGGCTCTCCCGTAACTCATAATCTCTCTTCAAAGTCTCTAGAAATCTCACCTCCATCCAGTTAGAGTGCTGCTCACTTAATACGCGCTACGTGAGAGGTCTTCCAATGTTCAATCCAACACCTCAAGATAAGTTCACCTTTGGTCTCTGGACTGTTGGTTGGCAGGCTCGAGATCCCTTTGGCGATCCCACACGTCCAGCGCTAGATCCAGTAGAGACCGTTCACCAATTGGCGGCACGTGGTGCATACGGCGTGACCTTTCATGATGACGATTTGATTCCATTTGGTTCTGATGATTCTTCTCGTCAGGGGCATATCGATCGATTCAAGAAGTCGTTAGCTGAGACTGGAATGAAAGTTCCAATGGCAACAACAAATCTCTTTAGCCACCCGGTCTTTAAGGATGGCGCCTTTACAAGTAACGACCGTGATATTCGTCGATATGCAATCCGTAAGGTGATGCGCAATATTGATCTCGCAGTTGATCTAGGTGCCGAAACTTATGTTTGCTGGGGTGGTCGTGAAGGAGCCGAGTCAGAGAGTTCTAAAGATGCTTACGTTGCACTAGAGCGCTATAAAGAGGCGTTTAACGTGCTCAGTCAATATGTGATTGACCAAGGATTTAATATCAAGTTTGCTATCGAGCCAAAGCCAAATGAGCCACGCGGCGATATCTTCTTACCAACAATCGGACATGCCCTCGGCTTTATCTCTCAACTAGATCATCCAGAACTCGTAGGACTCAATCCAGAGGTTGGGCATGAACAGATGGCGAACCTCAACTTTGTTCACGGTATTGCACAGGCGTTATGGCAGAAGAAGTTGTTCCACATCGATCTCAATGGTCAGCGCGGTCCAAAGTATGACCAGGACTTTGTCTTCGGCCACGGTGATCTCAAGAGCGCATTCTTCTTAGTTGATCTTCTTGAGAGCTATGGATATGCCGGTCCGCGCCACTTCGATTACAAGCCTGTGCGCACAGAGAATATTGATGGTGTCTGGGAATCAGCAACATCAAATATGCGCACATACTTGATCCTTAAGGATCGCGCAGCGGCCTTCCGCAGTGATCCTCGCGTTATTGCTGCGATGAAAAATTCACATATCGATCAATTAATTGTGCCAACGCTCTCTGCTAGTGAGACATGGCGCGACTTGGCTGGTGATTCTTTTGATGTTGAGGCAGCCGGAGAGCGCGCTTATCACTACGAAGTTCTCGATCAATTAGCGATGGAACATTTGATGGGCGTCTCTATCTAA
>JBDLWK010000078.1:0-6032 GCA_039804335.1 Actinomycetota bacterium | reverse complement strand
CGCGAAGACCAGCTTCACGAGCCTCAACAGCTGCGCGAAGTCCTGCTCCACCAGCGCCGACGATTACTACGTCGTACTTAAGTTTCTGAAGATTCTGTGGCATTTATATAGTCCCTATCCGCTTAAGAGAAGAAGTAGTAGTTGTTCCACGCGCCACTAGAAACTTGGCGAACATAGATGTCGGCAAAGGCAACTGCGAAGAGTGAGACCCAGGCAAATTGCTGGTGCTTTGTATTGAGGAACGAAATCTTCGTCCAAAGCTTGTAGCGGAATGGATGTGCAGAGAAGTGCTTCAAACGTCCACCGACGGTGTGGCGACATGTGTGACATGACAATGAATACAGCCAGAGCATCGTTGCACTCAATGTGAGAACAATCGAACCAACTGAGAATGCGCCCCATTCGCCATCCTTACCCTTAAAGGAGAGGACTGCGTCATAAGTAAGAAGTACGTTGAAGACAAGACCGGCATAGAAGAACCAACGGTGTGCATTCTGCAAGATAAGAGGTGCGCGTGTTTCGCCTGTGTACTTTGTATGTGGCTCTGCAACAGCACATGCTGGTGGTGACATCCAGAATGAACGGTAGTAAGCCTTGCGGTAGTAGTAGCAAGTCATACGGAAACCAAGTGGGAAGATCAAGATGATCAGCGCTGGTGAGAGTGGGAAATTAAAAATCTCAGCGGGAACTGGTGTCCAACCAAAGAGGGTAGATCCCTCAACACATGCCTGTGAGAGACATGGTGAATAGAATGGTGAGATCAAGTGATGGTCGTAATAGAACTCACCTTCAAATGCGCGGAAGGTTGCGTAGATAACGAATGAGAATAGAACTCCGAATGTAATCGCAGGTTCTAACCACCACTTATCTGTTCTGAGTGTGCGCTCTTTGATCTTGGCGCGCGTTGGAGAAAAGACTCCGGACATTGAAAACTCCCCCATGAGACCACCGTTGGTCGGCTAACTAATAGGTGTAAGTGTGCGCTTCTTGCGCGAAAGTATCTAGGCAGGAGCCCGCATAAGCCTTATGAAGTCAGCCACAACTTGCGCGAGCGCGGAGACGTGGGATTTGAACCCACGAGGCTTTCACCTGCCGGTTTTCAAGACCGGTGCACTCGGCCGCTATGCGAGTCCTCCGTGGGAGAGGTTACTAGAGGGAGGCTACTTTTGAAAAATTAAGCGGTGGGCAGATCGAGCAGGGCTTCAATAGCAATCGCAACGCCATCTTCTTCGCATGGACCAGCGATGCTCTTGGCATATTTGCCCCCATCAGGATGGCCAGAAGCCATTGCATAGGAACGGCCAGCCCACTCGAGCATTGAGAAGTCATTGGGGTTATCGCCAAAGGTCACGCACTCTTCAGCGCTGATACCTAGGCGCTCTGCCATACGTGCAAGCGTTGCTCCCTTAGAAACACCAATAGCTGAAATTTCGAGTAATGAGTCATGCGGGTTTGAGTGCGTGACTGTGACAAGTCCATCGAGTGATGTGAGCGCAATATCTAACATCTCATCCGAGGAGAGGTTCTGCTGTGAACAGCGAGCCAATATCTTGAGGGCGGGCGCAGTCAGAACTTCCTCAATTGCATGAACGCCAATATTGTCGAGACCGACATCCCAACGAGGAATGTATGCCTTCTCGCGGTGGAAATAATTATGCGATTCAACAGCGAATGAAACTTCTGGAATATCTCTACGTAGACGATTGATGGTCTCTAACTGTGCATCGACTTCAATCAACCATTGCTCTAGAACAACATCGCCCATCAAGTCATACAACATCGCGCCGTTGCCGCAGATTGCGCTTCCGAATCCAAATGCTTCACGAATCTCGGGCATCCAACGTGGTGGACGACCGGTGACAAAGAAAACTTCAACACCTAAATCGCGCGCCTTTGTGAAGGCCTTTACCGTGCGCTCTGAGATACGCCCATCGTGATTGACGATTGTTCCGTCGAGATCTGTAGCAATTAACTTTGGGCGCAGGCCGCTTGCTTGACTCATACTAATTCGAGCTTCGCTGTACCAAGGAATGGCTGAAGCGCTGCTGGAACATTGACAGTTCCATCTGCATTCTGATGGTTCTCAAGAATCGCAACAATCATGCGTGGAATTGCAACGAGAGTTCCATTCAATGTTGCAATCGCCTTTGTGCCATCAGCATCCTTATAACGAATATTGAGGCGACGTGCCTGATATTCGGTGCAGTTAGAGGTACTTGTAACTTCGCGATAAGCACCTTGTGTTGGAATCCATGCTTCGATATCAAATTTACGTGTAGCGCTAGATCCAAGGTCACCTGATGCAACATCAATTACTCGGTATGGAATTTCCATCGCATTGAGGAAATCTTTCTCCCACTGCAAGAGGCGCTTATGCTCTTCTTTAGCCTCTTCTGGCTTGCAGAATGAGAACATCTCGACCTTATCAAATTGGTGGACGCGGATGATTCCGCGAGTATCTTTTCCATATGTTCCTGCCTCACGGCGGAAACATGATGAGTAACCGGCATAACGCATCGGCAACTTATCTGCCGGCAGGATTTCATCCATATGCATTGCCGCAAGTGGAACCTCTGATGTTCCAACAAGGTAGACATCATCTTTCTCGATGCGATAAACATTCTCAGCTGCTTGCCCCAAGAAACCTGTACCTTCCATCGCAGATGGATTGACAAGCACTGGTGGGATAACAGGCGTGAAGCCATTCTTCAAAGCTGATTGAATTGCATAGTTAACCAGCGCGAACTCAAGCATCGCTCCTGCACCAGTTAAATAATATGAACGAGAGCCTGCAACCTTTGCCCCGCGCTCTGTATCAATTGCACCGAGCAATTTACCGAGCTCTACGTGATCCTTTGGTTCGAAGCCATCCTTCGTGAAGTCACGTGGGGTGCCGATATGTTCGATAGTCACGAAATCTTCTTCGCCACCGATTGGTGCTTCGGTATCAAGTAAGTTAGAAAGTTGCATAACAAGTTGCTTTGCCTGCTCTTCAATCTCTGAACGCTTTGAATCGGCCGCCTTTACCTTGTCGGCAAGTTCTTTCGCATTAGCAAGAAGTGCTGTCTTCTCATCACCTTTGGCTGCGCCAACGCTCTTTGAGAGAACGTTCTGCTCTTGGCGCAGTAATTCAAATTCGTTGATGGCAGCGCGCTTGATCTCATCGATTGCAAGAATTTGATCTACTAGCTCAACGCTCTCGCCACGGCCCTTTTGAGATGCGCGGATAACATCTGGGTTTTCGCGCAGGAATTTGATATCAATCATGATCGCACCTCTCGTGGATATGAACCTAGGAATCTAATGTCATCGCAGATTTCGCGGAGCTCTTCCATCGACTTGGCAACCGCCTCATCTTTGATATGGCCCTCAACATCAATGATGAAATGGTAGTGACCGAGCTCGCGACCTGTTGGACGTGACTGAATAAATGTCAGGTTTACATCATATTTTGCGAAGACCGAGAGAATCTCAAGCAAGGCGCCAGCGTGGTCGATATCGATATAGACAACGAGTGAGGTGCGATCGTGGCCGGTGGGTGCCGGGATATGGCCGGGCTTCTGAGCTGCGATGAATCGAGTCACTGCAATCTGGTTATCGCCAATATTAGATGCGATGACATCAAGGCTGAAGTTTTCGGCGGCGGCAGAGGATGCAATCGCGGCATCGAGCTCGCCTTTGGCAACTAGTTCTGCGGCAGCTGCAGTTGAGTTGGTAGGAAAAATAACGGCATCTGGATAATGTGTAGAGAGATAGACGCGACATTGTGACTCTGCATGAGGGTGAGTACCGATGCGCTTGATATCTACTGTGCCGGCCTTGACCATCAAATCAAAGGTAACCGGCAGGGTGACTTCTGCAGCAATGGTGAGCGCTTCACCAGTGGCTAGCTCATCAAGTGTGCGAGCAACAACACCTTCAACTGAATTCTCAATGGGTACTAGCGCGAAATCTGCAGCGCCTGCTCGAACGGCATCGAGCGCTGCAGTAACAGTGAGATATGGATTTCGCAGATCATCTACCGCTGAAATTTTCTTCAACGCCGCCTCTGTGAAGGTACCCGCAGGACCTAAGTAGGCGTATGTATGCATTGGCTAAGGGTACTAAAGGAATGTACGTGCATGCGCCGGCGTATTTGTAATCAGATTATCTACGCCTAATTCCTTGCAGAGCTCTATATCTTCACCGCGATCTACCGTCCAGACCGAGACAGATTTACCAAGTTTCTTAATCTTCGAGATGAGTTCCGGGTTTTCGCGTACCAGGTTGATTCCTGGCCCAATGGCCGGCGCTGAGGATAGCCGCGCCAGAAGAAATGGAGTCTTAACATGCATCAGAAAAGTTGTGGGGATTGATGCATCCAAACGTTTCATCTTCTCAATTGCGCTCCAGCTAAATGACATCACAGAGAGGTCAATCTTCTCTGCAACCTTTCTTGCGCGAAGTTTTTCGACAAGTATCTCTTCAACTTTATTGCCACTGATCACCGGATGTTTTGTCTCTATCAAAACCTTCTTCTGATGTGCGATTGCAATATCGAGAAAATCATCGAGGGTAAGTATCTGTGGATATGCGCGTTTAATCTCTGCAAAGTTCATCTCTGCGATCAACCCTGTATTTCCTGCGCGCTCAAGCATTGATGCGTTATGCCAGAGCACTGGGACTTCGTCACGGCTTAATCGCAAGTCACATTCAAATCCATCCGCACCTTGTGTAACGGCAGCCTCGTAGGCGATATCGGTCATCTCTGGATAGTCAGCACTTGCGCCTCTATGTGCGTAGATGAGCATAGGGTGAGGGTAGCAAAGGCGTTCCGCCATTAGCGATACGCCCTTATTATGGGCGCATGAGCACGCTCTTCTTCGCTACTGCCGGCAAGTCTGCCGTCGGTCTAGTGCGTGCCGGTAATGAAGATTCAGCTCTGACATCACGCTCTTTAATTGCAGTTGCAGATGGAATGGGTGGCCACGCAGCAGGTGAAGTTGCATCACGGATTGCAATCACAACTCTTGCAAATGATTCTAAAATTTTTACAGAGAAAGATGTCGATATCGACTCTGCCGATGATCTCTTTGCAACTTCACTACTTAATATAGATAAGACCATCTCTGAGTATTCCCAAGAGAATCCAACACTTGCTGGAATGGGAACAACCCTCTCTGCCCTCTTCTTGAAAGATGGAAGAGTTGCCGCCCTTCACGTAGGTGACTCACGCATCTATCGCTTACGTGGAAACACCTTTGAACAATTAAGTACCGATCACACTGTGATTCAGGAGCTTCTCGATCAGGGCAGTATTACTGAGGCAGATATTGCAACCCACCCGCAGCGTTCAGTCTTAACCCACGTACTGATGGGAGATGGTCGCAATGAGCCAACTCTCTCTATCTATGAAGTAAAGGCTGATGACCGCTTTCTCCTCTGTAGCGATGGATTAACCACTGTTTTAACTGATAAAGAGATCAAATCAATCCTTAAAGGAAAGGCTCGCGGCGCAGCGGTCGACGCGCTTGTCGATGCCTCCTATATAAATGGTGCACCAGACAATGTCACCGTTATTGTTGCCGATGTTCTCGCTAACGATATTCAAGAACCCCTTACCTACTTAGGAGCTGCTAAATGATGTCCACGCTCCTCGGTGATCGCTACTTATTAGGCGAGATGATTGGCACCGGCGGAATGGCCGATGTTTATATTGCTCAAGATCAACGACTATCACGCCAGGTAGCTGTAAAGATTCTGCGCAGCGACCTCGCTAAGGATCCTGCTTTCGTAACTCGTTTTCGTAAAGAGGCTAAAGCTGCTGCTGGTCTGAATCATCCTGGGATTGTCGCTGTCTATGACTCAGGTGAAGAACCTGCGCCTTATATCGTCATGGAGCTAGTTACAGGGCACACACTTCGATCACTTATCCATCAAGGCGAACGAGTATCACTCGATGATGCGCTTGGGATTGTCGAACAAGTTCTCGCCGCACTTCAATATTCACATCAGAGAAATATTGTTCACCGCGATATCAAACCTGCCAACGT